>NZ_JAEQBP010000007.1:0-130465 GCF_017846595.1 Campylobacter sp. JH23
TTTAGACTATAATTTAAAGATCTTAAGTCCTTTTCTGAAAAAGGAAATGAAAGTATAACCAATTAAGCTTAAAGGAGGATTAAATAAGGCTAGAAATTTAGCCTTATTTTTGGGTGGTTGGGGGTTAAAAGGATGAAAATACTGAATTTAGAGAAGATAAATATCCTCTCTAAACTTTTGGAAATGCCTAAATTCAGTATTTTAAAAAGTATTCTTGGATTTTTTTAGGATCATTTGTTTTTGTAAGAGCTAGCATCAAAAGAACTCTAGCTTTTTGTGGATTTAAATCTTCAGCACTGATAAAACCCAATTTCTTATCCGCATCACTCACCGCAACGCGTCCTGCTGCAACCCTTGAACTTACAACAACATCAAGCCCTTGTTTGATGAGTTCTTTTAAAGTATTTTTTTGATCTTCATGTATGCTTCCTGCGCCACTTCCTGCTACAACAATACCTTTGGTTCCATTGTCAAATAAAGCTTTTGCAGCAATAGCGCTACCATCATTTGAGTAAGTATAAAGTATATCTACCTTTGGTAAGCTTGTGAGTTTACTTACATCAAAAGGGCTATTTTTTGTGTGTGCTTTGCTTATGTTATTATAGAAGAAAACTTTTCCATCTACTATATAGCCCAAATCTCCAAAATCAGGAGAAGAAAAAGCATCAACATTTAAACTATGGGTTTTTACCACGCCCCTAGCACTTAAAATTTTATCATTCATAGCCACCATAACGCCTTTATTTTTAGCTTCTTTATCGGCAGTTAATGCTACAGCATTGTAAAGATTTTTTGGGCCATCGGCACTTATAGCAGTTGATGGACGCATAGCACCAACTAAAACTACAGGCTTATCACTTTTAATGGTCAAATTTAAAAAATAAGCGGTTTCTTCCATGGTATCAGTACCGTGAGTAATGACTACACCATCTACACCCTCATCAAAAAGCTTATTGATTTTTTTAGCAAGCTTTAACCAAATTTCATCACGCATATTAGAGCTGTCAATATTTGCTACTTGTTCCCCGCTGATATTAGCCAAATCTTGAATTTGTGGCACTGCTTTGATTAAAACATCTACACCCACAACACCTGCTGTATAGCCTGTAGTAGCCACAGCACTATCAATAGAACCTGCTATAGTTCCGCCCGTTGCCAAAATAGCAATTTTTGGTTTGGCTTCTGCCATACATACTCCTATAGATAAAAATACCCATACACACAAAAGTAACTTTTTCACAAAGCCCCCTTATTTATTAAAATTAAGTTTCATTGATGAAACTTATATAATATTAATACATATTAAATAAAAATTTTATAAATTTTTACAAAATTTCTTTAATAATAAATTGTGGAGTTGCCAATCCTCTAAATTCATTCTTAGAAATACTTCCAAGCAAACTAATATTTTCATACAATTGGGGTTCTTTGTCAAAATTAAAAAATAAAGCTTCTATGGTTTTATTATCTTTTGTGAGTATGAGTTTTAGATGCTTTTCATCTTTTCCTAAAAATTTTTTATTTTTAACATAAAGATTTTCCAAAATAAAAAAAGGACGCGGATTTTTATGCCCAAAAGGCTCGAAAGATTCTAAAATTTCAAGCATTTCAAAATCGATTTCATTAGGATCTAAAATACCTAAAATCTCATCTGTGTCTAAAAATTCGCTTTGAGAAATTTCCATACATTCTTTTTTTATTATGGTTTTAAATTTTTCAAAAGAATCAAGATCTAAACTAAGACCTGCAGCACCCTTATGCCCGCCATAATTACTCAATATGAAATTTGCCTTAGAAATCAAAGCTAAAATATCGATTTTTCCAACACTTCTTGCACTTCCTTTTAAGCGCTGATCGTTTTGTGAAAATACAAAAGCGGGTTTATTGAAATGTTTTGCTAAACGGCTTGCTACTATCCCTAAAACTCCCTCATGCCAATTTAAACCCGATACAACAATACAAGAATCATTTTCATCAATTTGACTTAAACTATCTTCAAAAAGCTGTTTTTCCTCATCTTTACGGCTTTCATTAAAGCTAATGATTTGCTCTAAATAAGCCGAAGCTTTATCCAAGTCCTTTGTATGTAAAAATTCATAAGAAATGCTTGCATCATCCATTCTTCCAGCACTATTGATAAGAGGAGCGATTAAAAATCCTATATTATCGAGTGCAAATTTATCTTTTTGATAATATTGCTTAATCGCCTTAAAAGCAACTCTTTTGGATTTGTTAATACACTCAATCCCTCGTCTAACCAAGGCTCTATTTAAATCTCTTAATTCCATCATATCTGCAACAATGGCAATAGCTAGAAGTTCTAAAAATTTACCCATATCGTATTTTAATTTACAAACCTCTTTTAAAGCAGCTATTAAATACCAAGCCACTTGCGCTCCGCAAATTTCAATATCTGGAAAATCACAATCTTTTTGCTTAGGATTGATAATCGCAAAGGCATCGGGTAAAGTATCTTGAGGCATATGATGATCAGTTATAATTAAATCAATATTTTTTTCTTTACAAAGCTTGGCTGCTTCAAAGGCTGCTATACCATTATCCACTGTAATAATCAAATTTACATCAAGTTCATTGATAATTTCAGCATTTAAACCATATCCATCTTTGAAGCGATTAGGAATTCTTACCGTATAATCAAAACCTATATCATCAAAAAATTCTGCCATAATAACACAAGAGATAATCCCATCAACATCATAATCACCCACTATAGCGATCTTTTCATTTTTATCTATAGCTTCTTTAATGCGATTTGCCGCCTTGTAAATATCTTTTAAGCAGCAAGGCAAAGGTAAATCGCAAAGTTTGGTATGTAAATCTTTTTCGAAACGAGAAGCTAGAATTTTTCTAATTTCATTTTTATCAATCGTCTTCATAGCTTATAGCCGCCTTGATAAAACCACAAATCACAGGATTTACACGCTCTAATCTTGAGGTAAATTCAGGGTGAAATTGGACAGCTAAAAAGAAAGGATGATTGTTTAACTCCACAGCTTCTATAAGCCCTTCACTCTCTCCACTTACTATCAAGCCCTTATCTTCAAATTCTTTACGATATTTTGGATTGGCTTCATAGCGGTGGCGGTGGCGTTCTTTGATATTTTTTGCATTATTATAAACCTTAGCTAAAAGGGAGTTAGGCTTGACTTTACACTCATAAGATCCCAAACGCATAGTTCCACCTAAAGGTGTTTTAGCAGTACGAATTTGTTTTTTACCGCTCGCATCCATAAATTCATCGATGAGATAAACGATAGGATTGGAACATTTATCATCAAATTCACTCGAATTTGCATCTTCAATTTTTAACACATGTCTAGCAAATTCTACCAATGCAAGCTGCATACCCAAACAAATTCCCAAAAATGGAATTTTATTTTCTCTTGCGTAATTGATAGCCTTTATTTTACCCTCTACTCCGCGGTAACCAAAGCCCCCTGCAACCAAAATTCCACTCACATTTTTAAATGCTTCAGCACTTTCTAAATTTTCAAGCTTTTCACTATCTACCCATTGAAGCTCTACTCTAGTATCAAGCGCTGCACCTGCATGAATGATAGCTTCTGTAAGACTCTTATAGCTTTCTTTTAGATCTACATATTTACCCACAAAAGCGATTTTGACTTCATTACTTGGAGCTATAACTCTTTTTACTAGGATATCCCAGTTTTCCATGTTTGGTTTTAAATTTTTCAAATCCAAAATAGAAGCGATAGGATTTAAAATATCTTGCTTTAAGAAATTTAGTGGAATTTGATAAATACTTGCTGCATCAACACTTTCTATAACGCAATTTTTTTCTACACCGCATGAAATAGCGATTTTATCTTTTAAATCTCTATCTAACGCTTTTTCACTACGGCAAATAATCATATCAGGACTAATGCCTATGCGTCTTAGTTCACCTACGCTGTGTTGGGTTGGTTTGGTTTTTAACTCCCCTGCAGCCTTAATAAAAGGCACTAGGGTTAAATGAATATTCATAGCATTATTTTTACCCACTTCTAAACGCAAAGCACGAATAGCTTCTAAAAACGGCAAGCCCTCGATATCCCCGACAGTTCCACCTATCTCTACGATTAAGATATCCTTGCCTTCTCCTGCTTTTTTAATACGATCTTTAATCTCTCCTACGATATGTGGAATAACTTGGATGGTTTTGCCAAGATATTCTCCGCGTCTTTCTTTTTCAATCACGCTTTGATAAACGCGTCCTGTGGTGAAATTGTTATCTTGCGATAAACTCTCATCCAAAAAACGCTCATAATGCCCTAAATCAAGATCGGTTTCTGCTCCATCATCTGTAACAAAAACTTCTCCATGCTCAAATGGACTCATGGTGCCAGGATCAACATTTATATAAGGATCTGCTTTTAAAATACTTACTTTAAGTCCTGAATTTTTCAATAAAGTTGCAATACTTGCAGCTGCTATTCCTTTGCCTAAGGAGCTTAACACTCCTCCTGTAACAAAAATATATTTGGTTTGTTTATTCATTATTAATAAGCCTTAATTTTTTGTCTAATTATAACTCGATAAAACTTTTTATTTCATTAGAATTTTAAGTAAAAAATGTAAGAATTATAAAAAAATTTATCAAGGAAAATTTATGCAAATCACTTTACTTTTTCATACCCCTCTTTCTGTATGTTCGCATGCAACAAGAACTTGTTGGCAAAGTTTTGATAAAGGAGATTGTGGTGGAGAAAAAGATAAAGAACTCATCGATCGCGTAGGAAATAAATTTAAACATGCCTCAACCTTAGAGCATTTAAATTATACTTTTTATATTCAAGGAATTTCAAGGGCTTGCTTACAAGAAGTTGCTAGACATCGCCATACAAGTCCTAGCGTTAAAAGCACGCGCTACACCCTAAAAGAACTTCGCAATGAGGGTGAATTTAAAATAGGAGATTTTGAAAATGCAAGCCGTTATCTTGTCCTTTGTGGCAATGAAGAAGTTGATAATGCTAGCATTCAAGCTTTAGAAAATTTACGCCTTATTTTACAAAAAAGTATAAGCTTGGATATAGCCAAATACTGCTTACCTGAGAGTTATAAAACCGAACTTACTTTAACAATCAATGCTAGAAGTTTGCAAAATTTTATTTCTTTGCGTAGCTCAAAATCTGCTCTTTGGGAGATTCGAAATTTGGCTAATGCTTTATTTGAAGCCTTGCCACAAGATCATCAATTTATTTTTGAGCATTGTTTGCATAAAGATATTCATTAAATCATACTAATTTTATCTTATTTATAATATTTTTATGGTATCATCCATAAGATCAAGATTTTATGGATATACTTTAAATATATTTCATACTTGATATAGTTTCTTAAAGGACTTTTTATGGATAAACAATTTTTTCAAATGTTTTTAATGTTCTCGCAAATACAAACTGTAGCTATTATTGCTGTGCTTTTTGTAATTTTTTACATTCTTAAAAAAATGCGAGATAAAAAGGTAAATTTCTCCCTTCGTATGCTTTTTGCTCTTTTTATAGGCCTAGGCTTTGGTTTTGCTTTGCAATATCTAGCTCAATTTCCAGATAGCAAAGAAGCAAGTGCTATCATTTGGTACAATGAAGCAAAACATTGGTTTGGTTTTGTAAGCTCTGTTTTTGTAGCTTTTATAAAAATGCTAGTTATTCCGCTTGTGGGTATTTGTATCATTAAAGTGATTATAGAAATTGATAAAAATATAAAAATTTCTTCCTTGCTTAGCATAAGCCTCTTTTGGATACTTTTTAGTACTGCTATAGCTGCTTCTTTGGGTATATTATTGGCTTACAATTTTCAATTAGGTGATAATTTTACTGCTTATGAAGGAACGAGACAAATTCGCGAAATTCAAACTTTTTCAAGTATTATTTTAGGTTTAATTCCTAGCAATATCATTTCTGTTATGAATAAAGAAAATATCATAGCCATTGTAATTTTTGCTTTTTTTGTGGGAATTTGCGCAAAAAAAGTTTCAAAAAAAGAAGAATATGCACAAGCTTTTCAAACTTTTGAAAATTTTGTCTTAGTTTTTTATAATATTATGATGAATATGACGGCTGCAGTGATTCGATTTATGCCTTATGCTGTAGTTTGTATGATGGCAAATGTTTTACTAAGCAATGGTTTTGAAGCAATCAAAACTGCAGGACTTTTTATCATTCTTACCTATATAGCAATGTTTATAATATTTGGTGTGCATTTTTTACTTCTTGCTTCTCAAGGACTAAATCCTATAAAATACGCAAAAAAAGCTTTTCCTGTATGGCTGTTTGCATTCAGTTCAAGATCTTCTTTAGGGACTTTACCGATGACGACTTCAACTTTGCAAAACAAATTTGGAGTAAATCCTGCCGTGGCTAACTTTGTTGCCTCTATAGGAACAACAACGGGACTTAATGGTTGCGCGGGTTATTTCCCAGCTATGGCAGCAATCTTTGTGGCATTTGCTACACACACGCCTATAGATTTTACTTTTGCTTTGATGATAGTATTAGTAGCAGTTATTGGATCTTTAGGTATTGCTGGAGTTCCTGGAAGTGCAACTATGGCAGCTTCTATTATGCTCGCAGGAATTGGATTTGGGGATAATTTTGTTATGCTTAGCCTTATTTTAGCTATTGATCCTATCATTGATATGGCAAGAACAGCCAGTAATGTTTCAGGGGCTATGACCTCAGCGCTTTGCACTGCAAAAAATTTAAAAGCCATAGATAAAGAAATTTATAATTCTTAAAAAGATTTAAACCTAATATAGGTTTAAATCTTTATTGGCAACCTTCACATTCTATGCTACGATCAGCAATATTTATCTTTTCGCTATCAGGGCTTTCACTTCTTAGATAATAAGTCGATTTTACTCCAAGCTCCCAAGCTAATTGATATATATCATTTAAGTAACCCCCGCTTGCTTTATCGAGTGATAAAAAGATATTTAAACTTTGCCCTTGATCTATCCATTTTCCACGCACTGCTGCAGCTTTAACAAGAATTCTTTGATCAAGTTCGTAAGCTGGGGTATAATATTGCCAAGTTTCAAGACTTAAATTAGGCACTACAACAGGTATCATACCACTTAAATTTTGCTCAAACCACTTACGCTTATAAACAGGTTCGATAGTTTGTGTTGTTCCTACCAAAATAGAAATTGAAGAAGTAGGAGCAATGGCCATCAAATAACCATTTCTCATACCATCTTCTTTTACTTTTTCCCTAAGCTTATCCCAATCACATTCGCTTTGATTAAACAACCCTTCTCTTAGGGTTAAAGCTTTGGCTTTTTCACTTGCTACATCAATAGGAAAAATCCCCTTACTCCAATTTGATCCTTCAAAATCAGGGTAAGAGCCTTTTTCTATCGCTAAATTTGAGCTTGCATTAATAGCTTCGTAGCTAATTTTTTCCATAATTTCATCAATTTTATTTAAATGCTCATCACTACCCCAATGAATTCTTGCCTCAGCGAGCATTTGTGCCTCACCCATAACGCCAAGTCCTATGGCGCGAGATTTTAAATTGGTATCCTTTACTTTTCTATGAGGGTAAAAGTTTAAATCAATAACATTATCAAGCATACGAATAGCAGTTGGCACCACGCGTTCTATATCTTCTTTAGTATATACTTTGCTAAGATTTATACTGGCTAGATTACAAACTGCAGTTTTTCCATCGCTTTTGTATTTTTCTACGATATAAACCTTGTTTCCATTAAAACTATCAAGCGTTGAAATTTTCTTAGCAGGTTTTTCATATCCTCCATCGATAATAACGCGTTCTTCTTCATCAAAATGTTTTTCATCACCATTTTCAAATACAACTTTGATCTTATAATAATTTGGCTCTGTATTTTGAAAAATTTCTGTACATAAATTTGAACTTCTGATAATCCCTACATGCGCATTTGGATTGGCTTTATTTGCATTATCTTTAAAGCATAAAAAAGGCAAGCCTGTTTCAAAATAATTAAGCAAAATCTTTTTCCAAAGCTCTTTAGCCTCTACTATTTCTTTAGCTATACTTTCATCTTTTTCGTATTCTTCATAACGCTTTTCAAAAGCTTCTCCATATAAATCACACAAATCTTGTGTATCTGCAGGATCAAAAAGAGTCCATTTATCGTTTGCTCTCACTCTTTTCATAAAAAGATCGTTAATCCACAAAGCAGGGAAAAGCTCGTGTGCACGGCGTCTTTCTTCGCCTGAATTTTTACGCAAATCGATAAAATCACTTACATCCATATGCCAAGGTTCGATATAAACAGCGATCGCACCCTTTCTTGTGCCAAGCTGATCTACAGCCACAGCTATATCATTGGTGATTTTTAAAAAAGGAATGATACCTCCTGCGGCATTTTTATGCCCATCTATGCTTCCACCCATTGCGCGAACTTTAGACCAATCCCAGCCTATACCTCCACCAAATTTAGACAATAATGCCATTTCTTGGTAAGAATCAAAAATTCCCTCGATATTGTCAGGAGTTGAGCCTATATAACAAGAGCTAAGCTGATGGCGTGTTGTTCTTGCGTTTGATAAAGTAGGAGTTGCAAGCATGAGTTCAAATTTAGAGATGAGATCATAAAATTTCTTTGCCCATTCTTGAGGATTAAATTCATTCTGTGCTAAAAACATAGCAATAGCCATAAACATTTGCTGAGGAAGCTCTATAGGCATACCCTTGCTATCTTTAATCAAATATCTATCATATAGAGTTTTAATGCCAAGATAAGTAAATTGCATATCGCGTTCAGGCTTAATATAATCATTTAAATCATCTAAATCATATTTTTCTTTAAGCCCAAGTAAAATTCTACCTTCCTTTTCGCCCTTTTCAAAATACTCACGCAAATGATTATAGCGATTCATTCCATTCACTTTTTTATACAAGTCAAACAAAAAAAGTCTAGCTGCGACAAAGGTCCAGTTTGGACAATCAATATCGATTTTATCTACAGCAGTTTTAATCAATGTTTTTTGAATTTCTTCAGTTGAAATTCCATCTCGAAATTGAATTTTAGCATCAAGCTCGAGCTCGCTTAGATTAACGCCTTCTAAATCTTTTATAGCATCAAAGGTGCATTTTTTGATCTTAGAAACGTCTAATTCTTCTGTGCGACCATTTCTTTTAATAACTTTCATTGTATTCCTTGTCCTTATTTAAAAGTTCTTGCAAAGATTGCATCAACATTTTTTGTGTAATAATTATAATCAAAACATTTTCTTATATCCTCTTCACTCAAGCTTTTTCTCAAATCCTCATCAGCTAAAAGTGCAAGTAAAAATAAGCTTTCATTTTTTTCATTGATAGCAGCTTTGCCATTTTGCAAATCAGCCCAAACTTTCATCGCATTTCTTTGGACTATTTTATAAGCTTCTTCACGGCTAATGCCCTTAAATGGAAGCTCTAATAAAACGCGTTGTGAAAATACGAGTCCACCTGTAAGATTTAAATTTTTCATCATATTTTCAGGATAAACCAAAAGCTTATCGATCAAATTTGTAAGACGCATGAGCATAAAATCAGCTGTAACAAAGGCATCAGGCAAGATAAATCTTTCAACACTTGAATGCGATATATCTCTTTCGTGCCATAAAGCTACATTTTCTAAAGCAGGAGTTACAAAGGATCTAAGCACACGGCAAAGCCCTGTGATATTTTCACTTAAAACCGGATTTCTTTTATGTGGCATAGCCGAACTTCCTTTTTGCCCCACGCTAAAATACTCTTCAGCCTCATATACTTCTGTTCTTTGAAAATGTCTTATTGCAACAGCAATTTGCTCGCACGATGAAGCCAAAATCGCAATGGCTGAAATCACTTGTGCGTAACGATCTCTTTGAATAACTTGATTTGAAACAGGTGCAGGTTTAAGGTCTAAATTTTTACATACTTCTTCTTCAAATTCTAAAGGAGCATGAGCAAAATTTCCCATTGCACCACTAATTTTTCCATAACTTATCACTTCTCTTGCATGCTCTAAAAGCTCTTTTGCATGTAAAATTTCATCATACCAAATCGCAAGTACTAAACCAAAAGTGATAGGCTCTCCATGAATTCCATGACTTCTACCTACCATTAAAGTATTTTTATGTTCCAAAGCGCGTTTTTTAATCACTTCTAAAAGCAAAGAAACATCTTCTAAAATCAAATCCAAACTTTCTTTCATCTGTAAAGCTACAGCGGTGTCGATACAATCAGAACTTGTCATCGCATAATGTACAAAGCGGCTTTCCTCTCCTAAACTTTCACTTACACTTGTAAGAAAAGCAATCACATCATGCTTGGTAGTTTTTTCTATCTCATCAATTCTAGCTATATCAAATTTAGCATTTTTAAGAATTTTTTCACAATCTGTATCATTTATAAGGCCTAGTTTATTCCAAGCTTTTACAGCAGCTAGCTCTACTTTTAGCCATGCATCATATTTTGCTTGCATATCCCATTTTTTGGCCATGATTTCTCTGCTATATCTTTCAACCATCTTTGAAACCTTTTTAGCTATAATTTTTTTAAAAATGAAAATGGAATTTTATCTAAAAAAATTTAGAGAAAGGTTAAGTTTGGCTTACACAAAAATAAAACTATCAAACAATGGAAAAAAGGCGTTTCAAGTCCTTATAGATAATTTGAAAATCAATATAAATGAAGCCCAAAAACTCATAGACAAAAAAAGACTTTTTTGTGATGGAATTTTAGTAGAAGAAAAAAATAAAATCTTAAAAGGCGATGTAGAATTAATAGTCTATGAAAACAATCCCAAGGGAGTAGAAATTGTTTTTGAAAATGAAGATTTTGCGGTACTTGAAAAAGAAAGTGGAATTTTAAGTCATCCTAATGGCAGACACTGCAAATACAGCCTTAGTGATGAAATTTGGCACCTTTGGGGTAAAAAAGCGTGCGTAGCCCATAGGCTTGATAAAGAAACAAGTGGACTCATACTCGTAGCCAAACACAAAAAAGCACAAATTGAACTTAAAACTATGTTTGAAAAAAAACAAATTCAAAAAGAATACCTTGCCCTTGCAAGTGGAGAAATTAAAGTAAATTTTATAGTCGATCAAGCGATGGATTTAACAAAAGATTATGATGATGTTAAAACTAGAATGCAAATTTGTGAAAATGGAAAAAAAGCAATCACAGAGTTTGAGGTTTTGAGCTTTTATCCTAAGCTCAATGCTACACTTTTGCTTTGCAAACCACTCACAGGCAGACAACACCAAATTAGAGTGCATTTATTTTATAAAAACCATAAAATTTTAGGCGATCCACTCTATGGCCTTGAAAAAAAAGATATAGAAAAAATTTTAGATGACAAAATGGACATAGAAGAACGCATAAAACTAAGCGGTGCTAAACGCTTGTGTTTGCATTCTTATCGTTTAAAATTTAACTATAACGGAGAAAATTTTGATATTTTTTCAAAAAAGGGTATGGAAAAAATTTTAGCAGCATTTTAAAATAAAGGCGATACTTCATATCTAACAAGCTATTATTTTTAATAAAAATTTTTAAAATAAAAATTTACTTTTTGTTAAAAATTTAGTATAATCAAAAAATAAAAATATAGGATTTTATAAATGAAATTTGTTAATTTTAAATTTAATCAAAAAGCTACTCTAGGGGTGTTTAACTCAAGTGGAAAGGTCGTAAATTTAGCCGATCTTGATATCAATGTTCGTGATATGAATGAATTGATTATAAATTTTGATGAATTTAAACATAAGTTTAAAGATTTAGACTCTAAAACAGCTTATGAAATTCCAAAAGAAGATTATCTAGCTCCTATCATAGAACCTCGACAAGATATCATATGTCTTGGGATCAATTTTTTAGATCATGCCAAAGAATCTGCACAATTTAAAGGCGAAAAATTTGAAGAAAGAGAATATCCTGTATATTTTGGAAAACGCTGCAATCAAGCCACAGCTCCTTTTGGCAGCATATCTTTACATGCTGATGTTACTTCTCAATTAGACTATGAATGCGAGCTTGCTTTCATTTTAAGTAAAGATGCTTATAAAATCAAAGCTGAAGATGCAAAGGATTATATTTTTGGTTATACCATCATCAATGAAATTTCAGCACGAGATCTCCAAAAACGCCACAAGCAATTTTACCGCGCAAAAAGCCTTGAGGGAAGTACTATCATGGGGCCTTATATCACAAGTGTTGATGAGATTGCTTATCCGCCTGAACTTCATTTGAAAAGTTATGTCAATAAAGAATTACGACAAAACTCCAATACAAAATTTTTTATTTTTGACATCGGATATGTCTTAGAGGAACTAAGCTCAGGAATGCTCTTAAAAGCCGGTACCATCATATCAATGGGAACCCCAAGCGGTGTAGGAATGGGTTTAAATCCGCCCGTTTTTCTTAAAAAAGGTGATGAAATACGCTGTGTAATAGAAAATTTAGGAGAAATTTGTAATATAATATCATAAACTCTTATTAAAACAATTTTTAATAAGTTCAATCAAAAGGAGAAATTATGGAGTTCTTAGAGCTTTTATTAGTTTTAATCGCCTTGATACTGATTATCAAAAAACCAGAAAAAGAAAATTTGGCTTTTGGTTTGGTAATGGTAGCTTGGCTTTTAATGGTTTTTTTCTATGTTGGCCACAAAACAGGTGCGCTTTTAACGATAATGAATCTGTAAAGAAAGGCTAGAGAATGAACGAAATAAATAAAACAAAAAATTTCTACACTCTTATGTGTTTAGCAGGCTTTTTGATTATTCTTTTGCCTGTAGGGATTGCAAATTTTGTATTTGGTTATATGTTGGGTGATAGCCCATGCACTCTTTGTTGGGGACAAAGAGAAGCGATGATTTTTATCGGAGTTATAGCACTTTTTATCGTGCGTTATGGTATGAAAGGCAAATACCTTGCCGCTCTTTTAATCATGACTGCAGTAGGTCTTTATCAGTCTTTTGCACATTATGGCAATCACGCTCATAGAGATTTAGATCAAGGTTTTGGTTTGGCAGTTTTTGGTATCCATACTTATTTTTGGGCTGAAGTAGTCTTTTGGGCTGTAGTCTTGCTTTTGGGTGTGATGTTTGCTTTTGCTCCTAAATTTGGATCTTTTGACAAAGAATTAAACGGTGAAAAATTTAGAAAATTTACTAAATTTAGCTTCGCAGCAGTTTTAATCAGCACCCTTATCGTTGCATCAAATGTTTTTCAAGCTTTTGTAAGCACAGGAATTCCTCCTTATGTAGGACAAGGTGATCCAGTAAGATTTAGTCTTAATCCAAAATATATCATTTGGAGCACAGAGGGTTGGAATGGTTTATGGCAAAATATTTCTTTCTTAGGAAAGCGTGATGTTAAAGCTCCTGATTATGCTTTTGCACCTGCGAGTGAAAAATTGGGTATAAAATTTGATAATAATACAAATAATTCTCCATTTGCAGAAATTGACGATGAGCTTAAAATTATCAATGAACAAACCATAAATTTTGATAAAGCAATCAATACTCTTGATTATATTAATGATGAATTTGTAGCAAGTTCTAAATGGGATGTGGCTTTCTTAGATAATAATTTTAGCGTTAAAGAAGGTTTTGAGCTTGATCCTTATTTTTCAGCTACTATCGATCCTATCATAGGTATCATTCCTTATAAAGAAAATAAATTTCTTCTCATGGGATCTAATAAATCTTTCCTAAGATTTGCCAAAAATCCAAATGCGGACGAAACTTTACAATATGCAGATTTTATTAAAGGAAATGATAAATTTGAAGGTCAAGGAAAAGATTTAGGTCGTGGAAGACTTGATACAGTTAGAGCAAAATTCAACCATGTAGCAAGTATGACAACAGATGATCATTATCTTTATCTTGCAACCGTGCCTAATAACAAAAATTCTAAAAGCTTTGTAATTTCTAAAATTTCTTTAAAAGATCTTGTTCTTTCAGCAGAATTTACTCCAAAAGCAGAGCTTAAAGAGGGTAAAACTTTGGGTGATCTTTATATCACTTCTATGACTTTTAAAGATGGTGAAATTTATGCACTCAGCAAAAACCACAATGTGATTGCCGTAATTGATCCAGTCAAAGAAGAAGTAGTGAAAACTATCGCTTTCCCAAGCTCTATCACTAATGCAAGAAGTATTTTCTTTAAAGATGGAAAAATCAATATTCTTTCTTATCAAGATGGAGCAAACAAGCTTTATACTTTAAACTAAGCTTTAAGTCCTAGTGAAAACTAGGACTTATATTTAATCTTATCTTTAAATCCTGCTTTTTCAAAACCTCTTAAACGAAGCAAACAACTATCGCACTCCCCACAAGCTTCATCTTCACTCTCATAACAAGACCAAGTAAGTTCTAAAGGTACATTTTCTTTTAAGGCTAGTTCTACAATTTTAGCTTTGTTTAGTCTAACAAGCGGAGTTTTTATACAAACTTTGAAATTCTTACTCGTACCTTCATTGATAAATTCTTGTGCCTTTTGTATAAACTCATCAGTACAGTCAGGATAACCACTGCCATCTTCTTCTACCACCCCTATAAAAATACTCTCACAATTTTCCTTTTCAGCCAAAGATCCTGCTATACTTAAGAAAATTCCATTGCGAAAAGGCACATAAGTGATAGGTGGAGTATCGCTTGTACAAAGCTCATTTTTAGGGATGTCTATACTTTTATCGGTTAAGGCATTGCCCCCTATATCTTTGATAAAACTCACATCTAAAATATAAGATTTTTCTACTTTTAAAGCCTTGCAAATTTGCTTAAAACATTCTTTTTCTTTTTCTTGAGTGCGTTGTTCATAGTCAAAATGCAAAGCGATGATTTCATAACCTTCTTTTTTGGCCAGATAAGCACACAAAGTACTATCCATACCGCCACTTATGATACAAAGTGCTTTTTTACTCATTTTTATCCTTAAATTTGCTATAATTTCACAATTTTAACGAAAATTTTTAAATTTAAATTGCAAAAAAGGCAAAAGCATGATAAACATAAAACTCATAGAACACATTTTTAAAGCCGCTTCTATCAGTCGTTGGAATGATTATCCAAGAATGGCAAATTTGGTTGAACTTGACAAACAAGCTCATAAATTTATCATAGCTTATTTCATTGCAAAAATGGAAAAAGATGTGGATATGAGAGTGATTATAGAGGGTGGAATTTTTGAGTTTTTAAGTCGTGTTGTGGTAACTGATATACGCCCTGATGTGTATCATGAAATCGTGCGTCAAAAAAAAGCTGAAGTTAATGCTTGGGTTTTAAGCAAAATCGAACCTATGATAGAAGATATAGAAGATGGGGAATTTCTAAAGCGTTTTGAAGCGTATTTAAACGGTAATGCTTATGCTAAAGAAAGACTTATCTTAAAAGCAGCTTCATATTTTGCTACAAGATGGGAATTTAACATAGTTTATCAAACCTCAGCTTTTTTAAATGATATTGATGAGATTAAAAACAAAGTTGAAGAAGAATTAGAAGATTACTATGAGCTTATAGGAGCTAGAAAAATCGCTCTTAATCAAAAAATCGCAAAAATAATTGATTTAAGCGGAAGACTTCGTTTTCAAAAGCGTTGGGCTCAAACCCCGCGCATACCTGAAACTGCTGTTTTAGGACATATGCTTGTAGTGGCGATTTTAGGATATTTTTATTCACTTAAAATCAAAGCTTGCGATAAAAGACTTGAAAACAATTTTTATTGCGCTTTATTTCATGATTTACCTGAATCTTTAACGCGTGATATCATAAGCCCTGTAAAATACGGCATAGACGGACTTCACACTATCATCAATGATTATGAAATGAAACTTATTAATGAAAGAATTTTACCCTTTGTACCTGAGGGTTTAAGGGCTGAATTTTCTTATATCTTAGGCATTAGAGAGGGCAGAAGCAATGAAGCAAGTTTTGTCAAAAATGAATTTGAAAATCGCACCTATAAAAATGCTAAAATAGAGCTTTGTAGCGGAAGTTTAAGCTCTTTTAATCAAAACGAATTTGGAGCAATTGATGGCAAGGCTTTAAAATACTGCGATAAAATCGCTGCTTTTATCGAAGCAGGGCTTAGCATAAGCTATGGAGTAAAGTCTAAAGAACTTGAAAACGGTTTTGAAGATATGTTTAGATTTTTCAACGAAAGCCCTACAATCGATGGAGTAAATTTCCTCGAAATTTGTAGAGAATTTAGGGATTATTTTAAAATTTAATCTTATTTTGATTATAAACTCCAAGAACGGAATGAAAGAAACTCTTTCATTCCATATCTAAAACCGCACCCTTGCTAGCATTTGTTACAAGTTTTTGATACATTCTAAGCCATCTGGATTTTACTTCTTTTTGAGGCATTACAAAGTCATTTTTGCGTTTTGTGATTTCTTCATCGCTTAAATTTGCATTGATGGTATAAGCATCTACATCGATTTCTATCTCATCACCATCTTTTAAAAGCCCTATAAGTCCACCCTCAGCAGCTTCAGGAGAAACATGACCTATGCTTAAACCCCTTGTTGCACCGCTAAATCTTCCATCGGTAATCAAAGCCACATCTGCACCAAGCCCCATACCCATGATAAGTGAAGTTGGACTTAACATCTCTTGCATACCTGGGCCACCCTTTGGTCCTTCATAACGAATCACGCAAACATCACCCTTTTGAACCTTGCCCTTAATGATGCCTTTGATAGCCTCATCTTGAGAATTAAAACAAACAGCCTTGCCCTTGAATTTTCTCTCTCCTGTAATACCTGCAGTTTTTACAACACAGCCTTGTTCGGCTAAATTTCCAAATAAAACCACAAGCCCCCCTACTTTAGAGTAAGCATTATCTACCTTACGAATGATGGTTTCATCTTTGATTTTAGCATTTTTTAAACGATCTTGTAAACTTTCTCCTGTGATGGTTAAGGCATCAAGCTCTAAAATATGTCCTTCTCTGCTTGAAATTTCAGCCATTACAGCACTTACACCCCCTGCTTTATGGATATCATCCATATAAACAGTATTAAGTGATGGAGCGATTTTTGCAATATGTGCAACCTTGCTTGAAATAAAATTTAAATCCTTGATATCAAGCGCAACTCCCGCTTCTCTTGAAATAGCTAGCATATGTAAGATTGTATTTGTGCTTCCACCCATTGCCATATCTACCACCATAGCATTTCTTATAGCTTTTTGGGTGATAATATTTTTGATTTTAAATCTTTCATCTAAAGCGATTTCACAAATTCTTCTTGCAGCCTTTCTTAAAAGCTCTTCTCTTTCTTTACTAAGTGCTAAGATCGTACCATTTCCTTCTAAAGCTATACCCATAGCTTCACATAAAGTATTCATAGAATTTGCAGTAAACATACCCGAGCAAGAGCCTCCACTTGGGCAAGCCGAACATTCTATATCTTTAAATTCTTCTTCGCTGATTTTATTGGCCTCATATGCTCCTACAGCTTCAAAAACTGAACTAAGACTTATTTTTTCACCCTTTTTAGTCACACCCGAACGCATAGGACCACCGCTTACAAAAATAGTCGGTACATTAACCCTTAAGGCACCCATTAGCATACCTGGAGTGATTTTATCACAATTTGGAATACAAATTAAAGCATCTAACTGATGCGCATTCATAACGCTTTCAACTGAATTTGCAATGATTTCACGACTCGGCAAAGAATAAAGCATACCCTCATGACCCATAGCTATGCCATCATCCACGCCTATAGTGTTAAATTCAAAAGGGATACAGCCATTTTTTCGAATTTCATCTTTTATAATTTTTGCATATTCATTTAAAAAATAATGCCCTGGAATAATATCAATATAGCTATTTGCCACACCTATAAAAGGCTTGTCAAAATCCTCATCTTTTAAGCCACATGCTCTAAGTAAAGAGCGGTTGGGTGCTTTTAAATGCCCTTTTTTAATCGCATCACTTCTCACTAAAAACTCCTTAATATTTTTTTAATATTATAACTTAATTTTTATAAAATTTACTTGCAAGAAGTAAGCTTTCTGTGTATAATTTTCATCAATTGACAAAAGTATTTTTTTATAATACAATGCTTTTTGATTATCAAAAAGGAGTACAAAATGAGACAATATGAATCCTATAAATGTCCAAAATGCGGCAATGAAGTAGAAGTTCAAAATGTAGGCGGTGGAAAACTTAGCTGTTGTGGTGTTGAGATGGAGTGTATCACTCAAGATTTAACTGCAATAAATTTGATGAAAGCTTTTGCTGGAGAATCAATGGCTAGAAATAAATACGATTTATTTGCGGATGTAGCTGAAGAAGAAGGATGGCATGCGGTTGCAAGACATTTTAGAGAAGCAGCAGAAAATGAAAAATGGCATGCAAGAGCTGAATTTAAAGCTTATCACGAAATCGTTGATGGCAAACCTTTAGAAGTAACTACAAAAAACCTAGTAACTGCTGCAGAAGGTGAAAACTATGAGCACACAACTATGTATCCAAATTTTGCTAAAATCGCTGAAGATGAGGGTAAAAAAGCTATAGCAAGATTATTTACTGCGATTGGAAAAGTAGAAATAGAACACGAAAGAGAATACCTAGCTCTTAAAAAAATGCTTGAAGAAGAAGAATTCTTTAATAGCGAAGTAGAAGAACTATGGGTTTGTGAGGTTTGTGGACATATCCATCGTGGCAAAAAAGCTCCTGCAGCCTGTCCTTTATGTAAAGCACCTAAAGAATACTTTAAGCGTGAATTTTTAGGCTAAATCCTTGGGCGATTTTTCGCCCTTTCTTAGAGAAAATTTGAAAACTTTATTTGAAGAAAACGAACTTTTAACTCCATTTGATATTAACTTAATCGGCATTGATGAAGCAGGACGAGGTGCCTTAGCAGGTCCTATGATGATGGCAGCTTGTAAACTGCATAAAGATCTTGAGGGGCTTTGTGATTCTAAAAAATTGAGCGAAAAAAGACGCGAAGAACTTTATGAAATTATCATCAAAAATTCAAATTATCTCATACTTGCTTTTTCTTCAGAAAAAATTGATGAAATAGGGCTTAGCGCTTGTTTAAAAATGGGTTTAACACTCATAAAAAAACACTTTAAAACAGAAAATAATTTCTTATACGATGGCAATACAAATTTAGGCATTAGCGGTATAAAAACTCAAATCAAAGCCGATGCCAATATCAAACAAGTAAGTGCAGCAAGCATACTTGCAAAGGTGAGCAAAGATAGGATAATGAATTTTTTAGCTAAAGATTTTCCTTGCTATGAGTTTGAAAAAAACAAGGCTTATGGGACAAAAGCCCATAAGGAATTGATAGCAAAATTTGGAATTTGCAAGCTTCATCGCAAAAGTTTTAAACTTTTATGACTATTTTGCTAAATTCTCATGTATATTTAAAGCACACTCTATACCGTCTTTTATAGCCCAAACGACTAAAGATTGTCCTTTTCTAGCATCTCCACAAGCAAAGATTTTTTCATGTGTGGTTTGGAAATTCTTTGTTTTGACATTGTTTTTCTCATCCAAACTTACTCCAAAATTACTAGCGATAGCATCTTCACTTCCGCTAAAACCCATAGCCAAAAGTACTAAATCTGCTTTATAGTTTTGATTAGAATTTGGAAGTTCGACATTTATAGCCTTACCTTCTTTGAATTCGCGTTTTAAATCACATGCTTCTACGCTTTCTACTTTGTCTTTACCTAAGAATTTTTTTGTCATTTTTTGATATTCTCTAGGATCTTTTTCATATACAGCAATGGCTTCTTCTAAACCATAATCTGTCGTAAAGATATCAGCTTTTAAAGGCCAAGGATTGCTTTGGCTTCTTTGTAAAGGTCTTTTTGGGCTTCTTTCAAAACGCACTATGGACTTAGCTCCTTGTCTTGTAGCTACAGCGATACAATCAACACTTGTGTCCCCACTTCCTATAACCAAGACATTTTTACCCTTTGCTGTATCAGCACCCTTACCTGTTTTTAGCAAGGTTTTGGTATTTTGCGTTAAGAAATCAAGAGCAAATTCAACGCCCTTTAGTTTTCTACCCTCTATATCAAGATCGATAGGCTTGCTCGCTCCTGTGCAAAGTACTAAAGCATCAAATTCTTTTAAAAGTTTAGAAACCTTATCTTTGCTGTCTATATTTTCATTTACCTTAAATTCTATACCGCTTTCTTTGAGTAAATCAACGCGTCTATCGACTATACTTTTATCAAGCTTCATATCAGGAATTCCATACATTAAAAGCCCGCCTACTTTATCGCTTCTTTCAAAAACACTTACCTTGTAGCCAAGTGAATTTAAGGTATTAGCACAAGCAAGTCCAGCAGGCCCACTTCCTATGACGGCGATTTTTTTGCCATTGTATTGTTTAGGTTTATTTGGACTTACTAAATTTTCTTTAAAAGCATTTTCTATGATGGCTAGCTCGTTATTTTTGATACTTACGCTTTTTCCATTAATCGCACACACACAAGAATCCTCACAAGGAGCCGGACAAACACGGCCAGTAAATTCAGGAAAAGGATTGGTAAGATCAAGTCTTTCATAAGCTTCTTTCCATAAAGAACGATAAATAAGATCATTCCATTCAGGGATGAGATTGTTTAAAGGACAGCCTACATCCTTGCCTTCACTCATCACACCCGTATGGCAAAATGCTACCCCACAATCCATACATCGTCCGCCCTGAATTTCTTGTTCTTTCTTGTCTAAAAGCGTTGTAAATTCTTTGAAATTTAAAACTCTTTCTTTAGGAGCAACTTTTTTAAAATCTACCCTTTTAAAATCTAAAAAACCTCTTGCATTTCCCATTTTTACTCCTTATTTTTGTGTGATTTTCAAAAATGCTGCCAAACTTGGATCTTCTTCATCTTTGCAAAGCTCGATCATCTCTAACATTTTTTCATAATCTCTTGGCATAACTTTAAAAAAGTCTTTTTTGTCAAATTTTTCGAGTATGTCCTTAGCCTTTTTAGAATTGGTATAAGCGATATGATTTTCTATCATCGTTTTTAATTCTTTTTCATCCTTAGTGCTAAGATCTTTAATATCCACAAGCTCGGTATTTACATGGGCTTCATTGTGTCTTCCAAAGATATAAACCACACCCCCACTCATACCTGCAGCAAAGTTCGCACCCACATCGCCAAGCACTACGACAAGCCCCCCTGTCATATACTCACAACCATGCACGCCTGTTCCTAAAACTACCGCTTTAGCTCCTGAATTTCTTACGCAAAATCTTTCTCCTGCTATACCATCTAAATACACTTCACCCTCGGTTGCTCCATACAAACAAGCATTTCCTGCGATGATATTTTCTTCAGGTGAAAAAGTGGCTTCATTTGAAATTTTAGCAATGATCTTACCTCCGCTTAAACCTTTACCTAGATAATCATTGCTATCGCCTATAATCTCAAGCTTAATACCCTTTAACAAAAATGCTCCAAAGCTATTGCCTGCATTTCCTATGGCTTTAATTTGTATGCTATCTTCGCTTAAAGCGTCTTTGCCATAAGTTTTTAGAATTTCACTTGAAAGCATAGTAGCAAAAGTACGGCTTTGATTTCCTACCTCTAAAGAAAGTTTGATAGGCTCTTTTTTCTCCACAGCATTTTTACAAAGTGGGAGTAAAATTCTATAATCAATCGTTTTTTCAAGTTTATTGTCTTTATAGTCTTTAAAATGCACAGCGGTTCTGTTATAAGTAGGTAAGGATTTTAAAATTTTATCTAAATTCACTTTACCTGCTTTACCTTGCATAGGTTTTTGACGGAGTTTATCAACTCTTCCTATCATATCATCAAGGCGTTCAAAACCAAGTCTTGCCATATATTCTCTAAGCTCTTCAGCTATAAAATACATGAAATTAACCACATCATCTACTTTGCCTTTAAAACGATCTCTAAGTTCTTTATCTTGAGTGGCAATACCAAAAGGACAAGTATTAAGATGACAAACTCTCATCATCGTACAACCCATAACAATCAAAGGCGCAGTAGCAAAGCCAAATTCTTCAGCTCCTAAAAGTGCAGCTATAGCTAAATCGCGTCCATTCATCAGCTTTCCATCAGTTTCTAATCTTACTCTATCTCTAAGCTTGTTTAAGATCAAAGTTTGATGCGTTTCAGCTAAGCCTAACTCCCAAGGAATTCCCGCATGCGGTATAGAAGTTCTAGGGCTTGCTCCTGTTCCTCCATCATAACCTGAAACAAGGATTAAATTCGCTCCTGCTTTTGCCACACCTGCAGCAACTGTTCCTATACCATTTTCGCTTACAAGTTTTACTGAAATTTTGGCGTCTTTATTCGCATTTTTTAAATCATAAATGAGTTGAGCCAAATCCTCAATAGAATAAATATCATGATGAGGAGGCGGGGAAATAAGCGTCACACCCGCTGTAGAATGTCTAGCCTTAGCTATCCAAGGATAAACTTTAAAGCCCATTAATTGTCCGCCCTCGCCTGGTTTTGCACCTTGAGCGACTTTGATTTGTAATTCTTTTGCATGACTTAAGTAGTTTAAATCCACCCCAAAACGCCCACTTGCTACTTGTTTGATAGCGGAATTTTTATTGACTCCATCTTTGATTTCATAGCGTTCCTCATCTTCACCGCCCTCGCCTGAATTTGATTTAGCGCCTATTTTATTCATAGCCTGTGCTAAACACTCGTGTGCTTCTTTAGAAATAGAACCATAACTCATCGCCCCTGTTCTAAAGCGTTTAACTATACTTTCTACACTTTCAACCTTATCTATACTGATAGCTTCACTAAAATCAAATTCCATCAAAGAACGCAAATTCACTTGTTTTTCATCTACTAAAGCCGAGTATTTTTTAAAGCTTTTATAGTCTTTATTGCGACAAGCTTGCTGAAGATTAAAAATCACAAGTGGATCGATTAAGTGTTCTTCTTTAGCACTTCTAAAACCATGAATTCCTTTAGAATCTAAAGCCTTATGCGTATCGTTAAAAGCATGTTTATGTAAAGCAATGAGCTCTTTTTCAAAATCTTCTAAATCCATACCTTCAATGCGTGAAGTTGTAGAAGTAAAGTATTTATCAATCACCTTAGAGCTTAAGCCCAAACACTCAAAAAGAGCAGAACCATTATAACTTTGTAAAGTAGAAACTCCCATTTTAGAAGCAATTTTTACTATACCACTTGAACTTGCTTTGATGAAATTTTCTACCGCCTTTTCATAACTTAAATTTAAATCTTTATTGGCAATGAGTTTTTGTATACTCTCATAAACCAAATAAGGATTAATAACAGTCGCACCATAACCTAAAAGACATGCAAAATGATGAATTTCTCTAGGTTCACCACTTTCGATGATAAGACTTGTATGTGTTCTTAAATTTTTTCTTACTAGATGATTATGCACTCCAGAAACAGCAAGCAAAGCAGGGATATAAGCGTTTTTTTCATCCACTCCTTGATCGCTTAAAATGATAATAGAAACACCTTTTTTAACCTCATCTTCTATCTTAACGCAAAGTTCATCTAAAGCCTTTTCTAAAGTTTTTTTAGAATAATCATAAAGTATAGAAAATTCTTTAACTTGGAAATTGTTTAAGGCTTTAACCTCGAAAAGCTCTTCATTGCTAATAATAGGCAAAGAAATTTTAACACGCTTTGCATTATTTTCATCTGGTTTTAGCAAATTCCCTTCGCTTCCTAAATATATCCTTGTAGAAGTAACAATCTCTTCTCTTATAGCATCTAAAGGTGGATTAGTCACTTGAGCAAAAAGTTGTTTAAAATAATTATACAAAGGCTGATAAGTCTTAGAAAGAATAGCCAAAGGAGTATCCACACCCATAGCCGCTAAAGCTTCTTTGCCATTTTGTGCCATACTTGCTACACTCATTTTAAGCTCATCATAGCTCCATCCAAAAGCTTTTTGAAGTTTTAAAACCTCATCTTCTTTTAAAAATTTATGTTTATAAACCCCGCTGTGTTGTTTTTCAAGCTCTACTAAATTTTTAAGCCATTGTTTATAAGGCTTCGCATTAGCATAATGCTCTTTGATTTCATTATCAGCTATTACTCTACCTCTTGCAGTATCTACAAGTAAAAGTTTTCCAGGTTCTAGGCGTTTTTTAGCTTTGATATTGTTTTCATCAAGTTTTAAAGCTCCTGTTTCGCTTGAAAGTATGAGCATATCATCTTTTGTAAGATAATATCTTGAAGGACGAAAACCATTTCTATCTAAACTCGCCCCCATGATAACCCCATCAGTAAAAACTATAGCAGCAGGTCCATCCCAAGGCTCCATCAATAAAGAATGATACTCATAAAAAGCACGCTTTTTACTTCCCATGTTCTCATTTTTATGCCATGGTTCTGGCACCATCATCATAAAAGCTTCTTCTAAAGTGCGTCCATTTAAAGCTAAAAATTCTAAAGTATTATCAAACATAGCAGAATCACTACTTGGTTTTGCTATGATAGGAAAAATTTCATCTAAATTTTCAAAATATTCGCTCTCCATCAAACCTTCTCTAGCTCTTATGCTATCGACATTTCCTCGTATAGTGTTAATCTCTCCATTATGCACCATATAGCGGTTTGGATGAGCTCTTTCCCAGCTTGGGAAGGTATTAGTCGAAAAACGAGAATGCACCAAAGCAATGGCTGATTTCATATTGACATCTTTAAAATCAAGATAAAAATCACTCAATTGAGTAGAAAGAAGCATTCCTTTATAAACTATAGTGCGTGAAGAAAAGCTTGAAAAATAAAATTTAGGCACATTAATAGCTCTTTTTTCTATAAGACGACGACAAGCATAAAGTACTCTTTCAAATTCAAGTCCTGCATTAACCGTGCTTGGTTTTTTTACAAAAGCTTGTAAAAAATAAGGCATAGCTTTTAAAGCGCTTGCTCCTATATCGCTAGGATTAAAAGGCACTTCTCTAAAACCTAAAAATTCTAAATTTTTATCTTTTAAACCTTGTAAAAATATCGCTTTTGCTTCTTCTTTAGCATCTGCATTAGGCGATAAAAACATTTGAGCTACAGCATAATCACCTTTTTGAGGAAGCTCAAAACCAAGCTCTTGAGTCATGAAAAAATCATGAGGAATTTGAATCAAAATTCCCGCTCCATCACCTGAATTTTCTTCAGCTCCCGCACCGCCTCGGTGTTCAAGATTCATCAAAATTTCTAAAGCGTCACAAATAACCTTATAAGAAGCAATACCGCGTATATTGGCAACTGCGGCAATACCACAGGCATCGTGTTCATTTTTAGGGTGATATAAACCTACGCTTTGATTGTTTTCTAAGATATTTTCCAAATCCATTTTATTCTCCTTATAAGATTGATTTTAAATTTGATAGCTTGTTAAGGATTATAACATATATTTTTTTAATATCGAGATATTTTTTATCTTAAAAATAAATAAATTAAAAAATATTTCAATGGATTTATAAAAATTATAAAAACATCGCTATGATACTTCCTAAAATCAGCAAAGGCCCATTATAAAAAATAAAAGTAGGAATACAAGTATCTTTTATATGATCGTGTTGCTTATCTACACTTAATCCCACACTCGTTCCCATCGTCGTTTCACTTGCTGGACTTCCTGCATCTCCTAAGGCCCCTGCTACTCCTAAGATAAATATAATAAGTGCTGCGCTAAAACCAAGTTCTAAACAAAGCGGACAAAAAAGTGTAGCTATGATAGGAATAGTCCCAAAAGAAGTACCTATACCCATGGTAATAATAAGACCTATTAAAAGCATTAAAAATACCGCTAAAAATTTATTTTCTTGCATCCAAGGCACTACGGAATTTACAAGCTCATTTACAGCACCGCTTTGTTTTAAAACTTCTCCATAACCCGCTGCTACAAGCATAACAAAAGCGATAAAGCCCATTAATTTAAGTCCATCATCAAAAATATCATTGACACTTTTATATTCAACTCCGCCCAAAATCACCATAGAAATAAAGCCCAAAAGCCCTGATAAAGGTAAATTCATCGTAAAAATTTGTAAAACCAAAGTCAAAATAAGCCCTACTAAAACGCCCCATTCTTTGCGTCCCATTTTGATATTATCAAAATCCATTTTTTGAATTTCTATTTCTTGATATTCTCTTGGTTTTCTATAAAATACAAAAAGCGCTAAAAAAAGTCCTAACACCATACAAATAGCAGCATAATACATCGCATTTGTTACATCTGCTAAGTTGACATTAACCCCATTTTTTTCCAAATTTTCTCTTAAAAGATCTTGGAAGTTAAGTCCAAAACCTATAGGCAAAACCATATAAGGTGTCGTAAGTCCAAAGGTTAAAGCACAAGCAACAGCCCTACGATCGATTTTTAATTTATTAAAAAGACTTAGAAGTGGTGGGATTAGCAAAGGAATAAACGCCACATGAATAGGAATTAAATTCTGCGAAAAACAAGAAATCAAAGCTATGGACAAAAGTAAAAGATATTTTTTATGAGAGATAAAACGACTGACTACCTTAATCAAATAAGCTGTTAAATTTGTCCTTGAAATCGCAGCAGCAATAGCACCTAAAAGTATATAACTTAAAGCGGTTTTTAAATTTCCCTTCATTCCGTCGATTAAAATACTCATAGTTTCCATAATCTCAATATGAGAAAAAATTCCAGCAACTAAAGCAGAAATCAAAAGACTCAAAAGTACATTAAAACGAAATAAACAAAGTAAAGTCATCAAAACTACACTGATGATGATAGGATTTGTAAGCAGGGTCAAAATTTTTCCTTGTGAATTTATAAAAGCTTAATTCTAAAGAAAAATTTTTTAAAATGAGATAAAAATTATCAATGAATTAATATGTAAATTTTAGTAACATTGATAAATATATGTTACTTTTTTTCATATTTAAGATAAAAATTCTATTATTACACAAATTTTTAAAATAAAAAGCCTTAATTCATTGAATTTTTTGTTATATTGAATTATAAACATTGAAAGGAGTACTCATGAATTTAAATGCGGAGCAAAAAAATGCTGTTTTGAGATTTAAAAAGTTTGTTTCTTTTAGAAACAAAATATCGCTTAACCTATCTTTGATAGTGCTTATTTGTTACTATATCTTTGTTTTAGGTATAGGACTTATGCCTGAAATTTTAGGGTATAAACTGGGTCCTAGTTCCATCACGCTTGGTATTATGGTAGGCATTGGCCTGATTTTATTGTGTATTATTTCCACAGGAATTTACACTTTTATCGCAAATTATTTTCTTGATAAAGAGCAAGAAGAAGTGATTAAAAGCTTGGAAAATGAAGGGTTGCTTGATGCGTTAAAAGATGGAAAAATCAATTATAAGGAGCTAGTATGAAAGTCTTTATATTTTTAAGTTTAATCTTTAATTTAGCCTTAAGCGCCGGTTTTGATCTAGGAGAAGTTCATCAAAAACCTATAAATATAACTGCTGTTAGTATGTTTTTAGTCTTTGTTTTAGCTACTTTGTTTATCACCTATTATTCTAACAAAAAATCCAAATCCAAAAGTGGATTTTATACCGCCGGAGGAAATATCACAGGAATGCAAAATGGTGTAGCTATAGCGGGGGATTATATGAGTGCGGCAAGCTTTCTTGGAATTACCGCTTTAGTTTTTACTAATGGCTTTGATGGGCTTATTTATTCTATAGGATTTTTAGTGGGTTGGCCTATTATTTTATTTTTAATTGCAGAAAAATTTAGAAATCTTGGCAAATTTACCTTTGCAGATATTACCGCTTATCGTTTAGAAGCTAAGCCTATACGCGTTATATCAGCTATTTCTGCTTTAAGCGTTATTATCTTTTATCTTATTGCTCAAATGGTAGGAGCAGGACAACTCATACAATTGCTTTTTGGTTTACCTTACACTTTTGCGGTTGTTTTGGTCGGAATTTTAATGATTTGTTATGTAACCTTTGGAGGAATGCACGCAACCACTTGGGTGCAAATCATCAAAGCCATTTTACTTCTAGCAGGGGCTACTTTTATGGCTGTTATGATTTTATACCTTACGAAATTTGATTTAAAATATTATTTTGATTTAGCCATTTCTCATCATCCAAAAGGTGAAAACATAATGAAACCAGGGACTTTTTTGCCTGATACCGTATCAGCTCTTTCTTTAGGCTTGGCTCTTATGTTTGGAACTGCAGGTTTACCTCATATACTTATCCGATTTTTTACCGTAAAAGATGCTAAAGAAGCTAGAAAGTCAGTATTTTATGCAACAGGATTTATAGGGTATTTTTACATACTTACTTTCATCATAGGCTTTGGTGCTATAGCGCTCTTACTTGGTAATCCTCAATTTACTAACGCTGATGGAAGTTTTAATGGGGCTAGTAATATGATAGCAGTTACCTTAGCTGATGTTTTGGGTGGAGATGTCTTTTTAGGATTTATTTCAGCAGTAGCTTTTGCTACTATTTTAGCAGTCGTTGCAGGACTTGCGATTTCAGGTGCAGGAGCTATAAGTCATGATTTATATGTCAATGTTATCAAAAAGGGTGATGTCAAACATGAAGATGAAATGAGAGTTACAAAAATCGCAACTATAGCTATAGGAATTTTTGCTATTTTGCTAGGCATTGTCTTTGAAAAACAAAATGTTGCTTTTACCGTAGGACTTGCTTTTGCTATTGCTGCGAGTGTAAATTTTCCTATACTTTTACTCTGTATTTATTGGAAAAATCTTACCACTAAAGGCGCTTTTTGGGGTGGACTTATAGGACTTATAGTCGTTCTTGCTCTTGTGATTTTAAGCCCTAGTATATGGGTAAAAAGTTTTGGTTTTAGTGAAGCTATTTTTCCTTATGATCATCCTGCTTTATTTTCAATGCCTTTAAGTTTTATACTCATTTATATCATTTCAAAATTGGATAATTCTAAAAGAGCTAAAAAAGATAAAGAAGGTTTTGAAGCACAAGATTTTAGAGCTCAAAGCGGTGTGGGAGTAAGTGAAGCTGTGGCGCATTAAACAAAAAAAAGCTTTTTTACATTTAGCACAGAAGCTTTTTTAAATTTAAACCAGTAAATATTCTCATTAGAAAAGTATTTTAGGACTTTACTTAACATAAAGTCCTTTAGAGTTTATCTTTATTTGTAGTTTCTACCCAAATACTCACCTAAATACTGCAATTCTTTATCGCTGATTTCAGTTTTACGGAAAAACGGCATTGAATGTTTACCATAACGCAAAAAAAATCGTTACCAAATCAGGGCTTAAATCCGTTCTATCTTCTAAAAGCGCAGGAATTCCTTGATCTTTATAAAGAACTGAAAGTGCGTTTGTCCCAGGCATTCCCTCGCCATGACATGCTATACACCACTTACTATAAACTTGCTGTCCCTTTCTTTGATTTGCATTTAATTTTTTACTATCAACGCTTGAAAATGCTGCAGGGGATCTTGGATTGTTTGGAATATACTCATAAACACTTATAGATTCACCCTTTGGCAACCATTCTTTATCCTTAGCATTGAAATTCAGCAAGCAAACAAATAAAACAAAAAATAAAGCGATTTTTTTCATTTTTCTTTACCTTCTTTCATTCTTAATGCGTCGCGTTTGTTATTAACAAAACGCTCATCTCTTAAATTTTTAGGCCAAATGCCTCCACGACCAGGTGCTAAATTCCATTTGGATCAATACAATCTTTAAGCTACTCATTAAAGCGGCGTAAAATATGATTGTTATAAGAATACGCACCCATTACATCATCTTGGAAAGTTGGAGCTGCGCGATAATCTCCCCATCCATGTTCTGCAGCAGTTTGAACCATTTGACGATACATTTTACGCACTTTTAATTGTGTGCTTTATCGGTTCTTGAGTTATTAAAGGCTAACATAAAGCAAAATGCACGATACATCCAACTTCTAGGATGCGAAAAAGGTGTTATAGGAGATTCTTCCCCAAATTCTCTAAATAAATTCATATACACTTCTTGGCATTTTAAAAGTTCTTTACCATCGCGTGGAATAATAGGTGAAAACCATACATGCCCATCACTTGGTTCTAAAACCTCACCTCTTGTGCTAAGCCAAAAAATTTCCATATTTGGAATTCCAAGAGTAACCTTATGTTTAAGCTGCTTTTTTTGCTCCAAATTCAAAGGTAAACTAAATTCTTGAACGATAGAAATATCTACACCTTCAATGATTTTAAATCTTTGCTTGATATATTCTAAATTTGCATAGCACACTTCTTTACAGCCATAAACTGAAACATCGATATTCCAATAAGGGATTTTATTTTTCAAAGCATAATTTTGAATTTTATCCATATCAGGTAAGCCATTTTTACTTGTAAGATAGCCTTTTAACTCCGCATTCATCGGTTTTCCATAAGTCTGCGAAAGTCTTAGCTTTTGGTAAAGCACCCATACCCGTGCGTAAAATTTCTCCATTAGCCAAAACAACTTCCATCCCACAATGCGAGCCAAAGTGATCACGATACATCCCATAGCTATATCCCCAACCATGATCTAAAGCATTTCCAAGTGGAGAACCCCAACCTGGATCAGGAATATCTAAAAAAACATTGAGATTGTTTTTTCTACATACTTATAAAGATCAAAATAACTCACCCCAGGTTCAACGATACAGAAATTTCTTTTATCATCTACTTCGATGATTTTATTCATTCTTTTTAAATCTACAACAACCTGCCCTCTTTGCTGTGGTGCAGAAGAACCATAGCCTAAATTCTTACCTGTGGAAATAGGAAAAAGAGGAATTTTAAATTCATTTGCTATTTTAACTATAGCTTGAACTTCTTCCACATTTTTAGGTGCAAGCGCTAAAGAAGGGATAGGTTCGTCATCATCATCCCATTGCGGGCTATACGCATCTCTATAAAGATCTAAATCCTCTTAGGTTTTAAATACCCACTCTTTACCCAAAGCTTTTTCAAATTTTGCTACTGCAGCTGTAAAATCACTTTGCGAAACATTTTTTGGTAAAATCATAATTTAACTCCTTTTGGTGCCAAAATCCAAGTATAAAAATCACCTTGTTTTTTTCATACGCAACACGCATACCATAATCCGCCGCCATAGTGCGGATCACAAAAAAAGTTGTCCCACTACTCACACTTCCAATGAGTGCTTTATTTTCAAAAGCTTCTTTAAGTTGTGAGTAAATATTGCTGATATCTTTTTCAATAAGTAAAATTTCATCCGCGTTAATGAAATTTCCTTGATGAGGAATTTCACTATCTTTGATAAAATATTTCACTTGTTTAGCTTGAGAAAATTCCAAAAAAGAAGCATTCAAACCAGAAAGACAAACAGCACTTAAATCCGTAGCTTTTAAAAATTTCTACGCGAAACTTCTAACATGAATTAATCCTTTTAAGTATTTAGTATTACAAATTATAAATCTATAAATTTAAAAAATAATTTGAGTAAAGATAAAATATGAATTATTGTAACAAAGTGTGAAATTTTTAAACAAAAAGATAGAATTTAGTGTCAAATTTACAATTTGACACTAAAAAATTTTTATACATCCAAATGTTTTACATCTTTAGCATGTGTTTGGATATAATCGCGTCTTGGTTCAACCTCATCGCCCATGAAGAGATTAAAAGTATCATTAGCACTTTGTGCATCTTCGATAGTGATTTTTAAAAGTCTTCTTACGCTTGGATCCATAGTTGTTTCCCAAAGTTGTTCAGGGTTCATTTCACCCAAACCTTTATAGCGTTGGATATAAGCACCTTTTTTGGCATTTTTTTCTACTTCATCTAAGATATCTAAAATATCTTTTTCAAAGCTCAAATCACGATCTTTTATTTTATTAAAGATATAATTTGCCTCTTCATAAAGAGGGTGTGAAAATAAATCATCATTGATGATAAGTTCTTCCAAACCATTTTCAGTTTGCACATAAATGCGAATTTCATTTTCATTGATATAATGATTTAAAATATTATGCCCTTCTTTTTCCAAAAAAGCTTTAACGATTTTAAAAAGTTCTTCATTATTTTCTTTGATAAAGTCAGGATTTTCGATCAAATATCTAATCACAGAAATCACATTGAAACGCTTTTTAAGCTCATTTAATACCGAGCGATAAGCGGCAACGATTTTTAGAAAATCTTTTAAATCATTTAAGCCAATTCCTTCATAATTAGAACTTTCAATACCTGTTTCGATGAGATAATCATTCAAAGCTTTTTCATCTTTGAGATAAATTTCTTTCTTTTGACCTTTTTTATAGCGGTAAAGCGGTGGTTGGGCAAGATAAATGTGTCCATTAGCCACAAGTTCATTCATAAAACGGAAGAAGAAAGTTAAAAGTAGAGTTTGTATGTGAGAACCATCCACATCCGCATCCGTCATGATGATGATTTTATGATATCTTAGTTTTGAAAGATCAAAATCCTCACCTATACCACAACCAAAAGCAGTAATCATATTTTGAATTTGTTCAGATTTTAAAATTTTATCAAGTCTTGCTTTTTCAACATTTAGAATTTTACCACGCAAAGGCAAAATCGCTTGAAAAGATCTTTCTCTTCCTTGTTTTGCAGAACCGCCCGCAGAGTCCCCTTCCACAAGATAAATTTCACTCTCACTTGGATCTTTACTTTGACAATCAGCTAATTTTCCAGGCAAAGTTCCTACACTCAAGCTTTCTTTTTTACGCGTTAATTCTCTTGCTTTTTTTGCTGCTTCTCTTCCTCTAGCTGCCATTAAAGCTTTATTCATAATAGCTTTTGCTTCGATAGGATTTTCTTCAAAATATTTACTAAGATATTCAAAACTTGCTTTTGAAACTATAGGACGCACATAAGAAGAGCCAAGTTTTCCTTTAGTTTGTCCTTCAAATTGAGGTTCAGGCACTTTTACACTTACTACAGCGATAAGTCCTTCGCGCACATCATCGCCTGTGATTTTAGAGTCTTTTTCCCTAGCACTAGCATTTGCTTCTATGTAGTTGCTAATCACTCTTGTTAAACCCATTCTAAATCCAGCTTCATGCGTTCCACCATCAGGGGTTTTGATATTGTTTACAAAAGAAAGCAAGTTTTCGCTATAAGTATCATTATAAAGCAAAGCTACTTCTACATTTACATCTTCTTCATCTACGCTAAAAAATATAGGTTTGGTTAAAGCTTCTTTTTTATTTAAATCACTAACAAATTGTGAAATTCCGCCCTCAAAATGAAAACTTTCACTTTTGCCTACACGATTATCTTTAAAATTTATAGTGATTTTTGGATTTAAATATGCAAGTTCACGAAATCTTTTAGCCAAAATATCATAATCAAATTCTGTTACTTCAAAAATTGTATCATCAGGCCAAAATTCTATGGTAGTTCCTGTTTTTTTGCTCTTTCCTATAACACCAAATTCACTGATGACTTTACCTTCTGAAAATTCTTGGCGATAAATTTCTCCATTTCTTTCAACCGTAGCTATAAGTTTTTTAGAAAGTGCATTTACGACTGAAACGCCCACACCATGCAAACCCCCTGAAACTTTATAAGTATCTTTATCGAATTTTCCCCCTGCATGAAGAACAGTTAAAACGACGGTTAGGGTTGGCATATTTTCAGTAGGGTGCATATCTACAGGAATTCCACGACCATTATCGCTAACGATACAGCTTCCTTCGGTAGTGATTTCTATATCTATAGTATCACAATGTCCTGCCATTGCTTCATCGATAGAATTATCCACTACTTCATAAATCATATGATGAAGTCCGCCTATATTGGTATCTCCTATATACATACCTGGGCGTTTTCTAACAGCTTCTAAGCCTTTTAAAACTTTAATATTACTCGCACCATAATTTTCTTGCATATTTTTCCTTTTAACTCAAGATTTTAAGTTTTTATAAAATCATAGGCATGATAACCATAGATAAGCCTTGAGAATTTACTACAAAGGCTAAGTTAGGTTCATTTACACTTAAAGTGAATTGTTCTTCTTCGATTGAAGTTAAGAAATCAAGTAGGTATTTTATCTTGATATTAAGATTAAATTCTTCACTTACTCCTGTTTCGATTTCAAGTTCGGTTTTTGCTTCCATATTGTCTAAGCTTATACCTTCAAAGATGATTTTATCTTTGTTGAAATGAAGTTTCATTTTTTCAGTTACAACGCTGATTTTTTTAAGACTATCTATAAAATCTTCAGTTGAAAATTTAAGTTCTTGTTTGAAAGTTTTTGGGATAACTTTTTCATAATCAGGGAATTTATCATTGATAAGTTTTGTAAAGAATTCAAAATTATCATTTTTAGCGATCAGCATATTTTCATCATAATAAATTTCGATTTTCTCATAAAAAAGTTTTTGCATTTCCATGATAGCTTTTTTAGGAATGCTGATGTGAAATTCTTGATTGTTTGTTTTTTCAAGAGTATAAACTGCAAGGCGTCTTGTATCGGTTCCAACGAAATTTATTCTATCTGTTTTTATATCTAAAAATGCACCATTTAGAGAATATTTAGGGTTGTTAGTATCAATGCTTGGTAGAATTTTTTTAAGAGATCTACTTAAATCACTTGAATCAATGTCAAATTGGTTTTTACCTTCTGTTTTAGGGAAATTTGGAAAATCTTCATGATTAAACATAGGAAGTTTGTATTTTGTACTTTTTTGTCTTATAAATAAAAAATTATCAATGGTTTCTAATACCACTTCTTCATTGTTTAAACTTTTTATCACATCGGCTATGCTTTTTGCGTTTGCAGTAGCAAAACCACTTGATTCTACGCGGATTTTTTTTATTTTATAGTTTATCCCTATTTCAAAATCACTCGCTCTAATGATAAGTTTATCTTCATCAGCATGAAAAAAAAGATGAGAAGTAATGGTGCTTGAGTCTTTTTTTTCTACATAAGCATTACATAAAATCACTGCAGATTCTAAAGTATTTTTATTGATACTTAACTTCATTTTTTCTCCTTGGTTTATTTTAATTTTAAATTCATTGTAATAATAAGCTTGTTGAAATTGTGAAATTCTTTAGCAAAAAATTATTAAATTTGTATTTTACCATATTTTGCTTAATTATATTTTTTCACATTTTGCTTTTTTTCTTTTCACATTTCTTCACTTAACTTTGACTTTTTGTAAGAATTTTGTTTTTTAATTCTTCGATTTTTGTTTTTATTTGCTCATCATCTTCCATGAGTTCTTTTATTTTTTTCACACTATGTGAAATAGCTGTGTGATCTTTCATCACAAAAAAGTTAGCAAGTTGTGAAAAAGTAAGGCTTGTAAGTTCCCTTGCTAGGTAGATTGCTATGCGTCTTGCAGTAACGACATTTTGAGTTTTTTTGCTAGATTTCACATCGCTTGGTTTGATGTTAAATTCTTTACAGATCAAAGATAAAATGTCTTCTATGCTTATATTTTCTTTCTTTTCTTTGATATGATCTTTCATCACGCTTTTTGCTAGCTCAAGGGTGATTTCTTGTCCAAGTATGTTAGCATAAGCATTTAAGCTTATGATGATACCTTCTATTTCTCTTATATTATCCCCTAAAGAAGTGGCGATATAATTAATGATATCATTAGAAAGATTGATATCATTAAATTCGCATTTTTTGCGTATGATGGCTATTTTTGTATCCAGTTGAGGTGGAGTGATATCTGCTATGATACCATGAGCAAAACGACTTTTTAAGCGTTCGGTGATACCTTTTAGCATATTGGGTGGGTTATCACTTGTCATGATAATTTGCCCATCATTATTTTTAATCTCATTAAATATAAAGAAAAACTCTTCTTGAATTTTGTCTGTTTTTCCTAAAAATTGCACATCATCTATGAGTAAAACATCACAATTTCTATATTTTTCGTGAAATTTATCTAAAGAGCCATTTTTTAAATTTGAAGTAAAATCATTGATAAAATTTTCACTCGTAGCATAAATCACTTTTTTTCCCATTTCCAAACTTGCATTTCCCACAGCTTGAAGCAAGTGCGTTTTTCCAAGCCCTGTAGGCCCATAGATAAAGATAGGATTATAAAGTTTTCCCAGTTTGTCTTTTTGTGAGATAGCTTTACAAGCTCCATAAGCGTATTTGTTAGAATCCCCCACTACAAAGCTTTCAAAAGTAAAAGAAGGATTTAAAATCGTACTTTGCGCCTTGATGTGAGCGATATCGATTTTAGTGCTTTTGCTACTATGTTTTTGGCTTTGTGCTTGTATCAAAACGCTCGCTTTATTTCCACTTTGTACTTCATAAAAATGTGAAATTTTTTTACCATATTTTGTTTGTATAAATTTAGCTAAAAGCTCATTAGGAGCGCTAAAGACTAGAAAATCTGCTTTGCTTTGTTTTTCGTTAAATTTTAAGATAGCGATATAATTTTCGTATTCGTTTTCACTTAATTCTTTTTTTAAATTTTCAAGTATTTGATTTGGATTCATAATCTCTCTTTAGTCTTTGTAAGCTTATAAATTTTATCTTAAATTTTATAAAAAAAGGTTAAAATCAAGCTTTTGCATTTCATTATTGATTAAGGTGGAAGATTGAAAATTTTAGGTATAGATCCTGGTTCAAGAAATTGTGGTTATGCTATCATAGAAGCAAATAAAGGTAAAAATATCCTAATCGAAGCAGGACTTATAAAGATAAAGCCCAGTACTTTACAATACCAAATCACAGAGCTTTGCGAGGGTTTGGACTTGATTTTTAAAAATCATTCTTTTGATGAGGTGGCTATAGAAGATATCTTTTTTGCTTACAATCCAAAAACCGTTTTAAAACTCGCACAATTTCGCGGAGCCCTATCTTTAAAAATTCTTCAAATTCATGGAGATTTTGCAGAATACACTCCCTTACAAGTAAAAAAAGCCGTTACAGGAAAAGCCAAAGCAACTAAAGAACAAGTTGCTTTTATGGTAAAAAGGCTTTTAGGACTTAGTAAAGATATCAAGCCTTTGGATATCACAGATGCTATTGCAGTAGCTTTAACCCATGCAGCAAATTTAAGAGTTAGGGTGTGATTTTAGTAATTTTTATTACACAAAAGCCCAAAGCTTCATAAACTCCCAAAATACCTTTAAATTTTTTCTATAAATTTTTAAAAAATTCATAAAAAATTTCAAAAGTTGGAACAGAACTTGCTTGTAAACTTCACATAAACGCAAAAGTTTTTTAAAGCCAAAGCGTTAAATTTTTTAAAGCAATATTTTATAAAGGATTTAAGATGATGAGATCACTTTGGTCTGGCGTAAGCGGACTACAAGCACATCAAGTTGCGATGGATGTTGAAGGTAATAACATTTCAAATGTTAATACCAAGGGTTTTAAATACTCCCGTGCAGATTTTGGGACTATGTTTAGCCAAACTGTGAAAATCGCTACAGCTCCAACTGATGGAAGAGGTGGATCTAATCCACTTCAAATCGGTCTTGGCGTTTCAGTAAGTTCTACGACTAGAATTCACTCTCAAGGCCCAGTGCAAACAACAAATAAAAACACCGATGTCGCGATTAATGGAGACGGCTTTTTTATGGTGAGTGATGATGGGGGGCTTACGCGCTATCTTACAAGAGATGGGGATTTTAAACTTGATGCTTATGGAAATTTTGTTAATAATGCAGGTTTTGTTGTCCAAGGGTGGAATATCAATTGGGATAATCAAACTATAGACAGTTCAAGAAGTCCGCAAAATATTTTTATCGATCCCGGTATGCATATCCCTGCAGCAAAATCTACAGAAGTAGCTATCAAAGCGAATTTAAATAGCGGTTTAAATATAGGAACTTCAAGTAGAAATCTTTATGCACTTGATTCTGTTCATGGATGGAATACTAAAACCCAAAGACCTGAAGATGAAAATGATACAGGAACTACTCAGTTTTACACGACTTCTAAGAATGCTGTAGAAGTGACGGAAAAGGGTGTGGATGCGGGATCACTTTTTAATGCTAATGGCACAGGATTAAATCTTAGAGAAGGTCAAGGAATTTGGGTGTCTTATGCGGATGCAAAATTTACTACAGATAGAGCTAATGGTGCAAATGTCTTTGATCCTAATTTAACAGTAGCACAACAAAATAATGTTATTTTCTGGGGTAATAAAGATATATCTGTAACTTTGGATATTAATTTAAATGGAGTAAGAATTCAAAATGATAATATAAGAAGCTTAGATGAAGCCATAGCTTATATTAATACCTTCACTGCCCCAACCGATACAAGAGATGGAACAGGAGTAAAAGCGGTAAAAAAAGCAGATGGTTCAGGTATAGAATTTGTCAATGATAATGCTGATGGTACAACAGATAATATGAAAAATATCGATTTAACAGTTAATGTTGGGAATTCTGCAGGAGAAAGAAATACTATTAATTATGATGCTAATACTGGTGTTTTTTCTCCTCAAGGTGGTAATCTAACAACTGCTCAGAATGATACTGATTGGATAGCTGGAGCAGCTCAAGTAGGTCAACCACAAAATGTTAAAGTAGTGACAGCACATAAGTATATTTATAGTTCAAATCCTGTTACTATACCACCTATGATAAATCCTGATGGTGGACCGGCGTTTCAGCCTAATAACGGTAATAGACCAACCGATCCCGCTTCTGCTAATTATTGGGATGCTATACAAGGGAGTTTAAAAAATACTACTGAAAGAACTTTTAGAACCACAGAAGATTTAAGAGAGCTTTTGCAAAGAGATGCTAGGTATGGGGTTGACTATAATGGTAGTGGTATAATAGATAATGCTACTCCAACATTTGACGCTAATGATATCAATCAAGCTGTAAAAGTAGTGGTAACTGAAAATGGTAATTTTGCTATTTCTAACGCAAATGAAACTTCTACTATACCAGCTAATGCTGGTGCTGGTGCTAATGCTGCTACAACAAATCCAAAAAATATGAGTTTTAATATAACTGCTTATAGTAATAAACAAGGAACTGTAAGTACTAATGATGCTTTTACTAAAATTTTTAAAGCTTTCGATGGTCCTTTGGTTATAGGAAATCAGATCAAAGAAAGCGAGCAACTTAAGCTTTCTGCTTTTTCAGCAGGACTTGAAATTTATGATTCTTTAGGTTCAAAACACACTTTAGAAGTGCAGTTTGTTAAGCAAAGCACCACTCAAGATGGGGGTAATGAATGGCAAATGATCATCCGTGTACCAGAACCTGCAGAGATTAACACTACAGGTGAAGGTCCTACAAATATCATCGTAGGAACAGCAAGATTTAACAATGATGGATCTTTAGCTAGTTATACACCAAGAACGATAAATTTTTCACCAAATAACGGTGCCGCACCAAATCAACAAATCAAACTTTCCTTTGGAACAAGCGGAAGCAATGACGGTCTTGTAAGCTCAAATTCTGCTTCAACTCTAACAGGACAAGCAACTGATGGTTATACTTCAGGTAACTTAAAACCTGAGGCTATCCGTGTGGATGATAAAGGTAATATCTTAGGTGAATTTACAAATGGTAAAACCTTTGCTGTAGCAAAAATCGCAATGGCTTCAGTGGCAAATAACTCAGGTCTTGAGGAAATTGGTGGAAATCTTTTTAAAGTTACTGCAAATAGTGGTAATATCGTGGTAGGTGAAGCAGGAACAGGAGGTCGTGGTGAGATGAAAACCTCAGCTCTTGAAATGTCAAATGTGGATTTAAGTCGTTCTTTAACAGAGCTTATTATCATTCAAAGAGGTTATCAAGCAAATTCAAAAACCATTTCAACGAGTGATCAAATGCTTCAAACTCTAATCCAGCTTAAACAATAATTTAAGCTTAGTATTCTATAAAATATTGTTTTTTGCTCCCTTAAAGGGAGCAAGCCTTGCTTTACAAGCCTATCTTGGTAGTCTTGTAATACTAGGCTTAGGCTTGAACTGCCTTCAATTTATTGCTAACTCACTCTTGCTAGGGGTGGGTTGCAATAAAATTTTCAGCAATGTGATATAAATTTTTTAAAATTTAATTTTATTTTTATTTTTTAAAGATAAAATAGCCAATAATTTTTTAGAAAGGAGAAAAAATGTCTTATATTAGTTTTAACTTAATGCTTTCTTCTTTCTGTATGCGTGCTTGGCACGCTTAATCTACTCGTATATACTCATATTCTATAAATTTACATTTCCAAACAATCTAGTTTAAAGCTGATAAAAGGCTTTTTAGTATTTTTTTAATTAACAAAAAAGGATAAAAAATGAATTTTAATAAAGAAACTTTAGCATTACATGGAGCTTATAATTTTGACACTCAAAGAAGTATTAGTGTGCCTATATATCAAAATACTGCGTATAATTTTGAAAATTTAGATCAGGCTGCAGCGAGATTTAATCTTCAAGAACTTGGCAATATTTACTCAAGGATAGGCAATCCTACAAGCGATGTTTTAGGACAAAGACTTGCTAATGTTGAGGGTGGGGCTTTTGGAATTCCTGTTTCTAGCGGTATGGCAGCTTGTTTTTATGCCCTTGTGAATTTAGCAAGTTCAGGAGATAATGTCGCGTATTCAAATAAAATTTATGGTGGAACTCAAACTTTAATTTCTCACACACTTAAAAATTTTGGCATAGAAGCTAGGGAATTTGATATCGATGATTTAGATAGCTTAGAAAAAGTTATAGATCAAAACACAAAAGCGATTTTTTTCGAAAGTCTTTCAAATCCTCAAATTGCCATAGCTGATATAGAAAAAATAACCCAAATAGCAAAAAAACATAAAATCGCTACCATTTGTGATAATACCGTTGCTACTCCTTTCTTACTCCAACCTTTTAAACATGGAGTGGATATAATCGTGCATAGTTTAAGTAAATATGTAAGCGGTCAAGGCAGTGCTTTAGGCGGAGTGCTTATAGAAAGAAAAGATTTAAACGACTTGCTTAAAAATAACGATAGATATAAAGCTTTTAATACTCCTGATCCAAGTTATCATGGACTGAATTTAAATACACTTGATTTGCCAATTTTTAGCATTAGAATCATCATCACTTGGCTTAGAGATTTAGGAGCTAGTTTAGCGCCTCAAAATGCTTGGTTGCTTTTACAAGGACTTGAAACTTTAGCAGTGCGTATAGAAAAACACAGCCAAAATGCTGAAAAAGTTGCGAATTTTTTAAATTCTCATCCTGATATCAAGGGTGTAAATTATCCTACTTTAGCAAGTAATGCTTATCATAATTTATTTAAAAAATATTTTGATAAAAAATTAGCTAGTGGACTTTTAAGCTTTGAAGCTAGGGATTATGAGCATGCTAGAAGAATTTGTGATAAAACTCAACTTTTCTTACTTGCTGCAAATTTAGGTGATAGTAAATCTTTAATTATCCATCCTGCTTCTACTACTCATTCTCAACTAAGTGAAGAAGAACTTCAAAAAGCAGGCATTAAGAAAACCACTGTGCGTTTAAGCATAGGGCTTGAAAATAGCGATGATTTGATAGCGGATTTAAAACAAGCTATAGAAAGTTAAAGAGCGTGTTTATGTTAAGTGGAATTATAGTTGGTTTGTTATTAGGCTTTGTTTTGCAAAGGGGACGATTTTGCGTTGTGGGAGCTTATAGAGATGTATTTTTAAGTAAAAAATTTACAATTTTTATAGCGCTTTTTATCGTCGTTGCATTGCAAAGTATTGGTGTTTGGGCTCTTCATTCTTTAGGATATATTTCGATAAAGCCTCAAGAGTTTTATTGGCTTTCAACGATTATTGGTGGGATTATTTTTGGCTTTGGTATGGTCATAGCAGGAGGATGTGCTACAGGAACTTGGTATAGAGCAGGGGAGGGCTTGATCGGTTCTATCGCAGCTTTATTGTTTTATGCTTTTAGTGCAAGTGCTGTAAAATACGGAGTTCTTTTGCCTTTGCAGGATAATTTAAATACTTTTAAAATTTCTGATGGAACTTTTTATCAAAGCTTGGGAATTTCTCCTTGGATTTTGGTGCTTGCTTTGAGTTTGATTGTTGGCTTTTTTGTGATTAGAGAATTACGCAAGCCACGCCTTAAAGTCGCAAGATTAAAGCCTAGAAAGCAAGGAATTTCACACATATTGTTTGAAAAATCATGGCATCCTTTTGTTACGGCTGTTTTGGTTGCATTGATCGCAATTTTAGCTTGGCCTCTTTCAAGCTTAAGTGGAAGAAATTATGGTTTAGGGATTACAACTCCTTCGGCAAATCTTGTACAATACCTTAGTACAGGTGATGTTCAGTTTGTTGATTGGGGAGTTTTTTTGGTTCTTGGAATCGCACTTGGATCTTTTTTAGGTGCTAAATTATCAGGGGAATTTAGATTTCGTCTTCCTGATAAAAAAACTCTAGCTTATGCAAGCATAGGAGGAATTTTAATGGGGGTTGGAGCTTCTCTTGCTGGAGGCTGTACCATAGGTAATGGATTGGTAGAAACATCGCTTTTTTCGTATAAAGGTTGGGTTGCTACGGTATTTTTCTTAATAGGTGCTTACATAGCTACTTTTTATACAATTATATTGCCTACGCGTAAGGCAACACAAAAGATATAAGGATAAGATATGGTAACTTTAGATACTAGAGGAAAGGTTTGTCCCTTTCCACTCGTTGAAGCAAAGAATTTGGTTCAAACTTTAAAAAGCGGTGAAGAATTAGAAATTCTTTTTGATTGTACACAGGCTACAGAAACAATCCCACAATGGGCTGCTGAAGAAGGACATGAGATCGTTGATTTTGAACTTTTAGGCGATGCAGAATGGAGAATAAAGCTTATTAAAAAATAAAGGAGAAAAAATGCCACTTATTATTCCAGAAAATATACCCGCTTATGAGCTTTTAAAAGAACATGCTTTTATCATGGGATCAAGGAGGGCAAAACATCAAGATATCCGTCCGCAAGAGATTTTAATCATCAATCTTATGCCAAAAAAAATTGAAACAGAAAATCAAATTTTAAGCTTACTTGCAAATTCTCCTTTGCAAGTAAATATCACACTTTTAGCTACTACTAGCTATGTAGGTAAAAACACTCCTTTTACTCATTTAGAAAAATTTTATAAAGGTCTTGATGAGGTTAAAAAACGCAAATTTGATGGTGCTATTGTTACGGGAGCTCCTGTGGAACAAATGGATTTTGAAAAAGTTGCTTACTGGAAAGAATTGTTAGAAATTTTTGATTTTTTACAGCAAAATGTAACAAGTTCTATGTATATTTGTTGGGGTGCTATGGCTGCTTTAAAACATTTTCATGGCGTAGATAAAATCGCTTTAGATAAGAAAATTTTTGGAATTTATAAGCATGATAAAATTTCACCTGATTTACTTTTAACGAATTTAGATGAAAAGGTTTTAATGCCTCATTCAAGACATTCTAGTATGGATGAAGAGCAAATTTTAGCACTACAAAAACAAGGGAAATTGAAAGTTTTACTTAGAAATAAAAAAATTGGCTCGGCTTTGTTAAGAGATGAAAAGAATATTTTTATTTTAGGCCATTTAGAGTATTTTAAAGATACTTTACACCAAGAATATGTAAGAGATAATTTCATACAAAAAGCTAAAAATTATTACGATAAAAAGGGCAATATAAAATACAATTGGCGTTCAAATGCGAACACCATCTTTGCAAATTGGCTCAATTATGATGTGTATCAAAGCACACCTTTTGTGCTTTGATGATTTAATTTCTTGTAGTAGGGGTATCGTGATATACGCTTACTGCACCTTTGATATCGCTTAAAATTGCGCAAGCTGCTTCATTGGCACTTCCCATCGCGCAAGCTACCATAGTCGTAACACCTGAAGCAAGTCCTGCTGCGTAAATTCCTTCTTTGATAATCTGTCTCCCGTGATGTTTGAAGCAAAATTTGTTTGGTTTTGGCATAAGCTCATGCGGTATTACAAAATCTTCAAGTTCTTTGATATCGCTTTTGTTTGCCCCTGTTGCTACGATGATATAATCTGCTTTTATACCCAAGCCTTGCTCATCATTAACCGTAAAATCGCCTTTTTCTCCACTAATGCTTACTACTTTTGAATCGATGTATTTTACTTCGAGCATAGAAGCAATTTGTGCTTTTATATGAGTGTAAATTTCATCTGCTTTTGCACCTTTTGGGAAAAAAGGAACATTGTAAATTGCTGCTGCTTTTAAATCTGCTTTACCCTCATCAAAAACAGTGATATCAAAGTCAAGTTCTTCATTTTTAGCTGAAGCGAAAAATAAAGCCGCGCTAAGTCCTGCGATGCTACCGCCTATAATTGCAATTGATTTTCTCATTTTTTTCCTTTTTAAAAATTTGTCTTATTCTAGTATAAAAAGCTTTATTTAATCTAATATCGATCTTTTTTATACAATTTGTTAAAAATGTTTATTTTTCAATTGCTCTAAAAGTAATTTTTTATATAATTTTCTAAAAATTTTCAATAAGGAAAGCTCATGCGTTATGGTGAAAAAGAAATTAAAGAATTTGATGTAGAAAATATGGAAATTTGGCCTAATGATGCGAAGAATGATTATATTATAAAAATCACTTTACCTGAATTTATGTGTTGTTGTCCGCGTTCGGGTTATCCTGATTTTGCGACGATTTATCTTGAGTATATACCTGATCAATTTGTGGTTGAACTTAAAGCGATAAAACTTTATATCAATACTTTTATGCATAGAAATATTTCACATGAAGCAAGCATCAATGAAATTTATAATACCTTAAAAGATAAGCTCAAGCCAAAATGGATTAAGGTGGTAGGGGATTTTAATCCACGCGGAAATGTGCACACAGTGATAGAATGTCGCAGTGATATGGTAGTGCCAAAATGAAATAAAGCTTTTGCATTCATGTAAAGCTTTATAAAAAATAGCTTTAAAGTGCAAAAGCTTCAAAATTTTTTCAATATTCTAAATTTATAGAGCTATTTTCTAAATATTTTTTATCTTATCTTTCACGCTCGCTTCACACAAAAAACATAAACTTACACTTGTTAAAACATTTTAAGGAGTTAGATAATGAAAACAAAAATTATCCCTGCTATTCTAGCATGCTTTGCAATTCTTGCAAGTGCGAACATGGTCCCTGCTTCGACTCAAACTCCTGCAGTCGCACCTGCCCCACTTCATCCATATCCTGCATACCCACAACAAGCTATGCCACCACAAGATTATTTTAATGGCTTACCAAAAAATATCAACAGCCAAATTCAAAATCTACATCCAGGTGCTTTTATTGTTGATGTGGATTGGGAAGAGTATGGTTATGAGGTTAAGCTCAATAATTTTATGGAGCTTTATTTTGATCGCAATGGCAATTTTTTGGGACAAAAATTTGATGATTAATCACTTTTGATTGAAACTTTTTTACAAAGAGTAAATTTACTCTTTGTGTTTTTTATTCTTTTTTAGATAAATTTATATTATAATTGCACATTTTTTTAAATATAAGTTATATATTTTGATATTAGTTGTCTATCGTTGAGGCAAAAAGTCTAATATTTTTAGATGTTAAGTGATTTATGTTGAGCTTGCTTTCCTTGAAAAACAAATCTTTAAAAATATGGAAAATATGATTTAAAAAGTCAAATTTATAAGCGTTTTAAGGCCGATTCTTCTCGAATTTGCAAACAATCTCAAACCATAGAATACTTACATATCTTAGAAAAAAATTAAAAAAGTAACAAAAATAATACTATATTAATTATCAATATAATATAATATAATGCGTTTTACAAAACCAATTTAAAGGAAAAATTATGAATAAAAAGTTTTTAAGTGTAATTGTGGGTATTGCGCTATTTTCAAGTTCAGCTTTAGCTGCGGAAGAATCAGGTTTTTTTATAGGTGCGGATGCAGCTTATGTTCAAACTAAAGTTAAAGGAGATTTAAAACATAATAAAACCGGTGCTGTTTTTAATGGTGATTTATCTAGTAGCATTCCTATTTTAGGTTTAAGAATGGGTTATCGTTTTAATGATTTACATAGATTGTATGCTGCTTATAATTATTCTGATGAATTTAGTGATATTATAAGAACTCCTAATCTTAGAATAGAGGGTGATTTTAACACACATAAATTCTTGCTAGGCTATGATTTTACTCCAGAAATTTTTAAAAGAGTAAGAGCTGTTGCGGGTGGATATTTAGGCTATGCAAAAACAAGTATTGATTTAAAAACATCTTTATTATCTTTATCTCAAGATTTTGATGGTTTTGTTTACGGAGCAAAAATAGGTGCTATATTTGAATTAGGCGCTTCTAATGAAATCGAAGTAGGTTTTAAAGCAGAACAAATCGAATACAATACTAGAAATTATTACCAAGAAGCTATAGGGTCGAATTTTTATGATCCAAGACAAACAAATTATGGTTTATATTTAGGTTATACTTACAAATTCTAATGAAGTATTTTATCGGTAGGATTTCAACCCCCACCGATAAAATATCTTTCTACATCATCTAGCAATTTTTCACAAATTTGAGAATCAGTATTTTTATCTACTACAAGATTGATATAAGTTCTAGTATCTCTAAAACTTCCTGCCGATTTTGTATTTTCGCGTGTTAATTTTTGGTTTTCTTTGGTGTATTCTATGGTGATGTTAAATTTAAGAGCCGCGCTTGCTTCTCCTAGGTTGGTTTTTACTAAAACATTCATTTTCGAAGCTTTGGATAGAGTAGCTTGGGTTTTGTTTATGATCTCTTTAAAGCGTTGGCAAGATCGTATAAGTGTAGTGATAAATTTGTTATCAAGTCCTTCATAAGCTACTTTGAGTTTATTTTTGATATCTTTTGTACTTTCTTTTTCAGGAGCAACAAAAACCATGTAAAAACCTGTTTTGATTGGGACATTATCAGTTTTGACATCGCGCCCACTTGCCATAACTTTAACATAAATTGCATTATCAAGATAGACACGATCTACCATAGGTCCGTAAATTTCATACTCTTTTCTACGAACTATTACTTCACGAGCCAATACATTTAATTTTACATTAGCTTCATGGATAACAGGCTCCATTTCTTTTTTGATTTCTAAAAGCTCTTTTAACATCAACATCCTTTTTGTTACTTAAAATTACAATTATAACAATAAATTTCTTAATTTGTAAATTTTTATTTTGTGTATTAACTAAAAATATGCTAAATTTGAAACTATATAATTTTATGAAGGAGGCGACAATGACACAGGTTTTTAAAAATTCAAATTCAATTCAAGTCAAAGAGCAAAAAAATAAAGAAAATCACTTTAACCTGATGCTGCAACTCTCACTTATCCTAAACTAAAATTTTTATTTTTTTTAATCATTTCTGAAATTTATTTATTTTACTATTGTTTTTAAGTTTTTGAATTTTTAATAAAATTCATTCGGTTTATCTCGTTTTTTAAGGATTAAAATATGAAGAATAATAAAATTATCATTTTTGATACAACTTTACGCGATGGTGAACAAGCCTTAGGCAGTTCTTTAAATATAAATCAAAAATTACAGATTGCCTTAGCGCTTGAAAATTTAGGTGTTGATGTGATAGAAGCAGGTTTTCCTGTATCTTCACAAGGAGATTTTGAAGCGGTAAAAAATATAGCCTCAAAAGTAAAAAATTCAACCATTTGTGCGCTTTCTAGAGCTTTGGATAAAGATATAGATGCCGCTTATGAGGCTTTAAAAGTGGCGGATTCTTTTAGAATTCATACTTTTATAGCCACTTCAACTTTGCACATACAAGATAAATTAAAAAAAGATTTTGATGAAATTTTAGCTATGGCACAAAGAGCGATTGCAAGAGCTAGAAACTATACTGATGATGTGGAATTTTCATGTGAAGATGCAGGAAGAACTCCTATTGATAATCTTTGTTTTATGGTAGAAAATGCTATCAAAGCAGGGGCTAGAACTATCAATATACCTGATACTGTGGGTTATACTTTGCCAAGTGAATTTGCTAATATCATCAAAATTTTATTTAACAAAGTACCCAATATAGACAAAGCTGTTATTTCTGTGCATTGTCATAATGACTTAGGTATGGCAACAGGCAATAGCTTAAGTGCTATTTTACAAGGCGCAAGACAGATAGAATGTACTATGAATGGGCTTGGTGAAAGGGCTGGAAATTGCGCTTTGGAAGAAGTTGTAATGGCGATAAAAACAAGAAGCGATTATTTAAAAGGTTTTTATACAGATATCAAGTGTGAAAATATTTCTAAAACTTCAAAATTAGTTTCAGCTATCACTAATGAAAGCATACCTTCACATAAAGCCATAGTAGGAAGTAACGCCTTTTCTCATAGTTCTGGAATTCATCAAGATGGAGTACTTAAAAATAGACAAACTTATGAAATTATAAGCCCTAGCAGCATAGGACTTCATGAAAATCGTATGCTTATGACTGCAAGAAGCGGTAGAGCTATGATTAAAACTTGTCTTGATAATTTAGGATATGATGAAAAAACTTATGATTTAGATGAAGTTTATGAGAGTTTTTTACGCCTTGCGGATAAAAAAGGACAGGTTTATGATTATGACTTAGAGGCTTTAATGTTTTTAAGTTATGAAAATGATGAAGAAAATGAATTAGTACTTGAAAAATTAAGCGTAATCAGCGGCACTATCCCAACAGCTTGTGTTTGTGTGCGTATAAAAGAAGAATTAAAAACTGAAGCTTGTACCGGAAATGGGCCCATAGAAGCGGTGTTTAATTGCATCTCTAGAATCACAGGCTTAAACCCTGTTTTAAAAGCATATAGCATTAATGCAAAAAGTTCAGGTGTGGATGCACAAGGGCAAGTGGATGTGGATTTAGAATTTAAAGGGAGAAAATTTCATGGCAAAGGGCTTTCAACAGATGTTATAGAAGCATCAGCTCAAGCCTTTATCAGTGCTTACAATGCAATTTATCGATCTTTAAAAGTTGAAGAAAGGAAAGCAGTATGAATACTTATAAAATAGCAGTTTTGCCAGGAGATGGCATAGGGCCTTCAGTGATGAAAGAGGCTTTAAAAATTTTAAATTTTGTCGCCCAAAAACACGGCTTTAAATTAGAAACAAAAGAAGCGAAGATAGGTGGGGCAAGTATAGATGCCTATGGGGTAGCATTAAGCGATGAGACTTTAAAGCTTTGTGAGCAAAGCGATGCTATTTTGTTTGGTTCAGTAGGAGGACCTAAGTGGGATAATCTACCTATAGATCAAAGACCTGAAAGAGCTTCGCTTTTACCTTTAAGAAAGCATTTTAATTTATTTGCAAATTTGCGTCCTTGTAAAATTTATGAAAGCTTAAGACATGCTTCGCCCTTAAAAGATGAAATTATCCAAAAAGGTGTGGATATCTTGTGCGTTAGAGAGCTTACAGGCGGGATTTATTTTGGTAAGCAAGAATTGGGCAAAGAAAGTGCTTATGATACTGAAATTTACACTAAAGCAGAGATAGAAAGGATTACACGCCTTGCTTTTGAAAGTGCAAGAATAAGAAATAAAAAAGTGCATCTAGTTGATAAGGCAAATGTTTTAGCAAGTTCTATTTTATGGCGTGATGTAGTAGGTCAAATTGCAAAAGAATACGAAGATATCAAGCTAGAATACATGTATGTAGATAATGCAGCTATGCAAATTATTAAAAATCCTAGCACTTTTGATGTAATGCTTTGTTCTAATCTTTTTGGCGATATTTTAAGCGATGAATTAGCAGCTATAAGTGGATCTTTGGGCTTGCTTTGTTCTGCGAGTTTAAATGATAAAGGTTTTGGGCTTTATGAGCCAGCAGGTGGTTCAGCTCCTGATATAGCTCATTTAAATATAGCCAATCCTATAGCCCAAATTTTAAGTGCTGCTTTGATGTTAAAATATAGCTTTAAAGAAGAAAAGGCTGCAAGGGATATAGAAAATGCCATAGCCATAGCTTTAGAGCGTGGAAAAATGACTAAGGATTTAAATGCGAATTCTTATTTAAGCACCGATGAAATGGGGGATTGTATAGTAGAAATTTTAAAGGAGAATAACAATGGCTAAAACTTTATATGAAAAAGTGTTTGATTCTCATGTGGTTTATCAAAAGGAAAATGAACTTCCTATACTTTATATCGATAGACATTTAATCCACGAAGTAACAAGCCCTCAAGCTTTTTCAGGTCTTAAAATGGCAAATCGTAAAATGGCAAGATCGGATTTGACTTTAGCAACTATAGATCATGATGTATCGACTAAAAGCACAGATTTGGATGCTTGTTCAGGTATGGCAAAAGAGCAAATTACGACTTTGATGCAAAATACTAAAGAATTTGGAGTCAGACTTTTAGGCCTAGGCGATAAAAATCAAGGTATAGTGCATATAGTAAGTCCCGAGCTTGGTTTTACTTTACCGGGTGTAACTTTGGTTTGTGGGGATTCTCACACTGCAACACACGGGGCCTTTGGAGCTTTGGCTTTTGGTATAGGCACAAGCGAGGTCGAGCATGTAATGGCTACGCAAACTTTAAAACAAGCAAAACTTAAAACTATGAAAATAGAATGCAAGGGTCAGTTTCAAAAGGGTGTTTATGCTAAGGATTTGATTTTATATCTTATATCAAAATACGGTACCGCAAAAGGCACAGGCTATGCTATAGAATTTTGTGGAGAGTTGATAGAAGGCTTGAGTATGGAAGCTAGAATGACACTTTGCAATATGGCTATAGAATTTGGAGCAAAAGTCGGTATGATAGCTCCTGATGAGATTACTTTTGAGTATATAAAAGGGAAAGAATTTGCTCCAAAGGGAGAAGAATTTGAAAAGCATTGTGAGTATTGGAGAAGTTTAAAAAGCGATGAGGGCGCACAATATGATGAAAGTATAGTCCTTGATGCAAGCCAAATTCAACCGCAAATCAGCTATGGAACTAATCCTTCTCAAGTTATTGCTATAAATGAAAGAATTCCAAAAGTCAGTGATTTTATCAATCCAAGCGATCAAAAATCTTTACTTGATGCTTTAGATTATGTGAATTTGGAGCAAGATCAAAGCTTAGAAGGGGTAAAAATCGATATTGTTTTCATAGGTTCTTGTACAAATGGGCGTTTAGAAGATCTTAAGATAGCTGCGGATATTTTAAAAGGGCGTAAAATTCACAAGGATGTTAAAGCTTTAATCGTGCCTGGTTCTATGCAAGTGAGAAAAGAAGCTGAAAATTTAGGACTTGATAAAATTTTTATCGAAGCAGGGTGTGAGTGGAGATATGCAGGGTGTTCAATGTGTCTTGGTATGAATGATGATAAAGCAAGTGCGGGACAAAGAGTTGCTTCAACTTCAAATCGTAATTTTGTAGGCAGACAAGGTAAAGGTTCTATCACCCACTTAATGAGTCCTGCAAGCGCAGCAGCCTGTGCCATAGAAGGCGTTATTTGTGATAATAGAAAATATTTAGGAGTTTAAAATGCAAAAATTTACTACTCATAAAGGTATAGCTTGTCCTTTGGAATATGCCAATATCGACACAGATCAAATCATCCCTAAGCAATTTTTACTTGCTGTTTCAAAGCAGGGCTTTGGTAAGCATTTATTTCATGATTTGCGTTATTTAGACGATAAAGAAAGCGTTTTAAATATGGATTTTAATCTCAATAAAAAAGAATACCAAAACGCTTCTATCTTGGTAAGTTTTGAAAATTTTGGAAGCGGTTCTTCAAGGGAGCACGCACCTTGGGCTTTGGTGGATTATGGTATAAGAGCTATTATCGCGCCTTCTTTTGCAGATATTTTTAAAAATAATGCTTTAGGAAATGGTTTGCTTACTATAGAGCTTGCTAAAGATGAGGTTGTAAGCATTATAAAACAACTGAAAGAATCTGAAGATAAAAATATAGAGATTTCTTTATTTGAGAAAAAGGTATTTTTTAAAGATCAAGTTTTTTCTTTTGATTTGGATGAATTTCGTAGAACCTGTTTACTAGAAGGGCTTGATAATATAGCTTTAACTTTAAAATATGAAGAACAAATCAAGGCTTATGAGAAAAACTCAAAAAGCTTTTTGGTTTAGGATTTTTTCATAAGCGAAAAATTCATCTTCATAGCAAGGGATATGAAAAGCCCCACAAAACTCAAAATTTAATTTTTTAAAGAGCGAATTCATAGGGATATTTTTACTATGAGTATCCGCTCTTAAGCTATATTTTCCTTCATTTTTAGCATAAGTTTCACAAAAATTTAACAGCTTTTGCGCCACGCCTTTGCCTTTAGCATTTTCTTTTACAGCCAAACGGTGCAGATAAAAAGCTAGATTATTGTAGGATTTTTTAAAGTTGATTTGCTCGTAAAATTCGGGTTCGAATTTTTCATTGATGCAAATAAAGCCTAGAATCTCATCCTTTTCTTTATAAAGATAAAGCTCTTGTGCTTTGATATCTTCTTTAAAAATTTCTTCATTAGGGTAATGTTCATTCCATTGATTAAAATTCATAGCTTTCATGGAATTTAGAGCGTCTTTTGTTATGTTAAGTATGGAATTTAAATCTTTTTGTGTAGCTTTTTCTATGACAAAATTTTGCATAAAAATCCTTTTGTAATGTAAATACTAGTGTTTAACTTTAATATTTTTTGTAAGTTTTATTTCTTCAAAAAACCCTATTGAGTTTTAAAAGCCCCAAAAAGAACTTTAATTAATTGAAAATCATTATAACACAAAAGCAATAAATTGAAATCAAAAATCCTTTAGTTTGTTTATATATAGTGCTTTTAAGGTATTTTTTGAAAGTTGAAGAAATTGAAAGAAATGAAAAATGGTGGCTCCGATTGGACTTGAACCAACGGCCACTACCATGTCAAGGTAGTGCTCTACCAACTGAGCTACGGAACCATGGTGGAGCATAGCGGGTTCGAACCGCTGACCCCAACGCTGCCAGCGTTGTGCTCTCCCAGCTGAGCTAATGCCCCTTAGAATTTTCTAAAAAATTTTAGCGCAATATTACTTTTTTTTGGCTGAAAACTAAATTTAAAATTCTTATTAAAAGTTATAAAAATAAAATATAAAAGAATTTTAAATTATTTGATTAATTCTAAAATTTCTCTTTTGTATTCATCTTTGTTAAGATCGAGTTGCCCAGAATAGTAAAAATATTTAGTCAAAACTAAAATCCCTATATAAAATTCTTTTTTCTTATCTAAGAATTCTTAACATACTGATGAGCATTATTAATGATTTCTAGCGCATCTTTTGGATGACTGATAAAATGTTCGATTACTGTAGCTAAGTTATCATTATCAATTAAAGCAAAATGGTAATTTGGTTTTAAAGTTCCTTCCATGAACCAAGTTTCGCAAGTTATTTTTGGGGCTAAGACTAAAGAATTGGAATTCATTTCCCATTTTAAATTGCTTGCTACATCGTTGCCTTCTAAAGAGATTATAAATTTATATTTCATTTGTTCTTTTTTACTTAAAAAGTTTTTTTTCATTGACTCAATTGCTTTGAAGTATCTCCTATATCACAAAATGATTTACCAAAATAAGAATGAAAAAATTCTTTTCTATGTTTTTGATATACAGCACCTCTAAAAATTGCTATATCTTTTTTATTTTCATATTTTATATTGTCTTTTAAAAAACAAAAATGCCTATTTTTATCAAGTTTTAATAAAATGTTGTTTGTATTATTTTCTAAAGGTCTTGATTTACAAATGGCCGGCTCTTTAAAAGTATATTTTACATCACCAAATTCTTTTTTCCATAAAAAATCATCATTAAAGTATTTACTAATTTCATAAGCATCAAAAGCATAAGAAGTATTTTTAAAAGGAAATTTTCCTATTTTTTCTCTTTCTGTTAATGTAAAAAAATCATTTATTTGATTGTAATACTTAACCCGAGTTCGTATTTCTTCTAGCTCTTTAGCATTATATTTTAAAATTTCATTGAAAATTTTATGCAATTTTGTTTGAAAAAATATCTTGGCGCAAAAGATATTCCGATGCCTTTTAAATTCATAAATAATCTCGATTGTAGCATTGTGAAGTCCATATAAAAAAATATAATATTTTACAAAAATATTATTAAGTAGTAAAGTAATTTTTAATAAAACAATAATATTTTAATGTTAAAAAGTTAATAGTGGCAGACAGGAAGGGATTCGAACCCTCGAAAGCTTGCACTTTACACGCGTTCCAGGCGTGCTCCTTCAACCGCTCGGACACCTGTCTAATTAAAAATTAAATTATATCTAAAAAAGCTTTAAATAAAATTTTAGTAAAAAAGAGTATAATTACATTTTCATTTTGTAAAATGATCTTTAAAGATTTATTATGTCAGGGTAGCTCAGCTGGTTAGAGCGCTGGTCTCATAAGCCGGAGGTCGGGAGTTCAAGTCTCCCCCTTGACACCATTTTTAAAACTTCTTTTAAAAAATCACCCTTAAATTATTTTAATTACAAATTTTATCTTAATAGTTTTAAATTATAAATTTGTTTTTATCTTAGAATTTAAGTTCTATTTTAAATTTTTGGCATTTAAATTTGTACCATCTTTTATATGGCTTGAAATAAAATTTGTTTGAAGAGATGGTTTTGAGATAAGGTATATTTTATAAAAGATAGAAATTTGATTATTGTATTTTAAAGATTAATGTTTAAAAATTTATCTCGAAATAATCAAAAAAATAATCAAATTTAAAGACACAAGGGGAATTTGTTATTATAAAATTAACTTAAAATAGACTTTTGATAAGAGTATAGTATCATAAAATTATAATTTGATTGATATTTAAATTTATCAAAGCGCACATCGTTTTATTTATAAATTTAAATATCTTAAAATTTCAATAAAAGATTTATTCAATTAGCGATTGCTTTTATCTTTAGAAATCACCCAAATCATACCCACAAAACCTATCAACACAACGACAAATATAAAAATGATTTGAAAAATATCCAAAGCTGTCATAATTCTTTTGCCCTTTCTTTGAGTTGTCCACAAGCTGCTGAAATATCAAGTCCCTTGCTCTCTCTTATGGTGCAAGTTACACCTTTATTACTTAGTAAATCTTGGAATTTAATCGCATTTTCTAAACTAGGGCGTTTATATAAACTTCCTTCATGTGGATTAAAGAGTATTAAATTCACTTTAGCTTTAATGCCATTTAAAAGCTTGACTAATTCTTTAGCGTGTTCAAGCTTATCATTGATACCATCAATTAAAAGATATTCAAACATTACCCTTTTTCTTTGATCTATAGGAAATTCACGCACCGCATCCATAATCGCAGCGATATTATAAGCTTTATTGATAGGCATAAGTTCGGTTCGAAGCTCATCATTAACCGCATGCAATGATATAGCAAGTAAAACACCTAAATTCATTTGACCTAATTCTTTGATTTGTTTTGCCAAACCGCTAGTACTGATGGTTTGACGGCGAGGACTTATAGCAAGTCCCTCATTTTGCGCTAAAATTTTTACCGCTTTAGAAACATTTTTAAGATTATCCAAAGGCTCGCCCATACCCATATATACTATATTTACACGGCGTTCATAAGGGATATTGTTTTGTTTTTTGATCCATAAAATTTGTCCGACTATCTCACCTGCACTTAAATTTCTTTTCAAACCACCCTTGGCAGTAAGACAAAAACTACATCCACTTTTACAACCTACTTGAGAAGAAACACAGATAGTATATCTCGCATGAGAAATTCTTTTGCCTTCTGCGTCTATTTTTTCTTCTTTCATAGGCAAAAGCACACTTTCTATCCTTAAACCATCAACGAGTTCAAAAAGATATTTTATACTTCCATCTTTACTTTGCTCATTTTTAACACATTTTACAGGAGAGAGATGAAAATTTTGCGCAAGTTCTAAACGTAGATCTTTTGGTAAATTTGACATATCGGAAAAATTATTGGCGTATTTTTGATAAATCCATTGATAAATTTGTTTCACGCGAAACATCGGTTTGATTTTTTCTCCTAATTCTTCAGGTAAAAAATCTAAAATATTAACAAGCTCTTTCAAAATTATTTTCCTTTTTTGAATTTTTAAATATAATGATATTTTTTTAAGTATTCTTCTAATTTTTCTTTTGCCTTTTGATGATTTTTTATAAAATCTTCGTGAGCGTTTTCATTGCAAAAATTTGTTGCACACAAAATACACTCTGCATCAATATTTAAATTTTTAGCTACGCTCAAAACAGAAAAGGCTTCCATATTTTCTGCAAAAAAACCTAATTTTGAAAATTCTTTTGCTGCTTTTGAATTTTGACAAATATAATTTGAAGAATTGATTTTTATTGTTTCACGAGAAACATTTTCTTTTTCTAAGCAAATTTCATATTTTGCAGGAGTATAAAATGCATGTGAAATTTTAGAAAATTCTACATTAAAAGCGTGCGAACTTCTATAAATTTCTAAAATCTCTCCCTTATCATAAAGCCCACAAGTTCCTATAAATATAAGTTTTGATGGTTTTTCTTTGAAGTAAAGTTGACTCAAATGAAAAGCTGACTCAACCAAACCTATGCCTATGGCTTTTGCAAAAGAAAAATTTTCATTTCCACCCGCACAAACAATCATTTTGATCCTTATGAAATTTTACAAAAATAATTCTACCTAAAAAGACTTAATTAAGAATTTTTAGATAAAATTATTTCTTATGGTTAAAGCAAAAAAACAATACGGACAAAATTTTTTAATCGATAAAAGCGTATTAGCAAAAATCATCCAAGCCATACCCAAAGAGATGAACAATATCATTGAGATTGGGCCTGGCTTAGGTGATTTAACGCAAGAACTTTTAAAAATTTCTCAAGTAAAAGCTTATGAAATCGATAATGATCTCATACCTATTTTAAAAAAGAAATTTCAAAAAGAACTTGAATGTGGAAAATTTAACTTGATCCATCAAGACGCAAGCGAAGCTTTTAATCCTAGTCTTGATGAAAAACCATATTTTTTGGTTGCAAATTTGCCTTATTATGTTGCAAGTCACATTATATTAAAAGCTTTAGAAGATAAAAATTGTCTAGGGCTTATTGTAATGGTACAAAGGGAAATGGCTGAAAAATTCTGCGCTAAAGAAGGAAATAGTGAGTTTTCTTCCTTAGGTGTTTTAAGTGCAATGATTTGCGAAAGAAAAATACTTTTTGATGTTGATCCACAATGTTTTAATCCTCCACCAAAAGTTATGTCAGCGGTGATGAGTTTGATTAAAACTAAGGATTTTGATGAACTTTGCGAAATAGAAAATTTCAAAAATTTTCTAAAAGATTGTTTTAAAGCTCCTAGAAAACAACTCTTAGGAAATTTAAAAACATATAAAGCAAAAGTTTTAGAAGTTTTAAGCACTCTTGGCTTAAAAGAAAACATCAGACCACATGAAATTTGCGTTGATTTATACCTTAAAATTTATGACAAATTAAAGGATGAATATGGACGAAAACAAAGAGATAAATAAAAACGAACAAAATCCGAACTCAAATTCAAAAAACAATAAACGCTATAAATATAAAAATCGTAGAAAAAAATTAGCTGATTCTTTGCAAAATGAAAATGATACTCCAAAAATTGATCAAAATTCCAACAAGGAAAATTCTGAAAACTCAGAAAATAAAACTGAGAAAAAAAAGAAGAAAAATCGCAATCTTCCTTCAAAACTCACAGGTAATGAAGATTGGCAAATCGCTCTTGCAGAATGCATAGAAGCTAACCGTGTTTCACATGAAAACCGCTTACACCCTTTAAAATATAATAATTCTAGCGAGCATAAAATCCGCATCACTCCTTTAGGAGGTTTAGGAGAAATTGGTGGAAATATCAGTGTTTTTGAAACCAATAAAGATGCAATTATAGTAGATATAGGTATGAGTTTTCCTGATGGAACTATGCATGGGGTAGATATTATCATCCCTGATTTTGACTATGTAAGAAAAATTAAAGATAAAATTCGTGGTATAGTGATCACTCATGCACACGAAGATCATATCGGTGCAGTGCCTTATTTCTTTAAAGAATTCCAATTTCCTATCTACGCTACACCTTTGGCTTTAGGAATGATTTCAAACAAATTTGAAGAACATGGCTTAAAAGCAGAACGCAAATGGTTTCGCCCTGTAGAAAAACGCCGTGTTTATGAGATAGGCGAATTTGATATAGAGTGGATCCACATCACGCATTCTATCATTGATGCTTCAGCACTTGCGATCAAAACAAAAGCAGGAACGATTATCCACACAGGTGATTTTAAAATTGATCAAACTCCAATCGATGGCTATCCAACAGACTTAGGACGTTTGGCACATTATGGAGAAGAAGGGGTTTTATGTCTTTTAAGCGATAGTACAAATTCGTACAAAGAAGGTTATACAAAAAGTGAAAGCTCCGTAGGGCCAACTTTTGATCAAATCTTTGCACGTACCAAAGGCAGGGTGATCATGAGTACTTTTAGTTCTAATATCCACCGCGTTTATCAAGCTATCACTTATGGTTTAAAATACGGTAGAAAAGTTTGTGTGATCGGTCGTTCTATGGAAAGAAATCTTTATACCACTATGGAATTAGGCTACATCAAACTTGATAGAAAAATTTTCATCGATGCTGATGAAGTAAGCAAATATAAAGACAATGAAGTGCTTATCGTAACTACAGGAAGTCAAGGCGAAACCATGAGTGCGCTTTATAGAATGGCAACTGATGAGCATAAATTTATAAAAATCAAACCTACAGATCAAGTGATTATTTCAGCTAAAGCCATACCAGGAAATGAAGCAAGTGTTTCTGCGGTGCTTGACTATCTTTTAAAAGCAGGAGCTAAAGTAGCGTATCAAGAATTTAGTGAAATTCATGTAAGCGGACACGCTAGTATAGAAGAGCAAAAGCTTATGCTAACCCTTACTAAGCCTAAATTTTTCCTACCAGTTCATGGAGAATACAATCACATCACCAAACACAAAGAAACAGCGATGAAGTGCGGTATCCCTGAAAGAAATATTTATCTTATGAGTGATGGCGATCAAGTAGAACTTTGCCAAAAATATGTCAAACGCATAAAAACCGTAAAAACAGGTAAAGTTTTTGTAGATAATCAAATCAACAAACAAATCGCCGATGATGTAGTTATAGATCGCCAAAAACTTGCAGATAGTGGTATAGTAGTTATTATCGCACAAATTGACAAAGCTACAAAAACACTGATCAACAAACCAAGAGTATTTAGCTATGGGCTAGTAGCTGACAAACACGATCATACTTTTAGCAAAGATATGGCTGAAGTTTTAGGACAATTTTTCATCAATGTTAAAGATGAAGTACTCAATGATCCAAGATTTTTAGAAAATCAAATCCGCCAAGTTTTAAGAAAACATATCTTTAGAAAGATTAAAAAATACCCAACCATAGTTCCAACTATTTTTGTAATGTAAAAAAGGGCAAAAACGCCCTTTTTAAGGAAGATCAAATGAGAATTAATAAATTTATATCCCATAACACCCGCTATTCACGCCGTGAAGCCGATGAACTTATCAAACAAGGCTTAGTAAAAATAAACAACAAAATTGCTCTTTTAAGCGATGAAGTTAAATTTGATGATAAAGTTTTTGTTAAAGGTAAAAGAGTACAAAAAAGAACGCAATTTAGCGTGATAATCTACCATAAACAAAAAGGTGAAATTGTCAGTAAAAAAGACGATCGTGGAAGAAAAACTATATATGATACCTTGCCAAGACAATTTAGTACTTGGCTTAGCGTAGGTAGGCTGGATTATGCAAGTGAAGGCTTACTTTTGCTTACAGATTCTCCTGTGATTGCCGATGCTTTAATGCATAGCGATTTAGAAAGAGAATACTACCTTAAAGTTAAAGGCACGGTGAGCAAACAAGTCATCGAAGCCATGCAAAATGGACTTGAGATTAAAAATGAAAAAAAAGGCGCACATGCAAAAACTAAAATTACCTCTATGAGTTTTGCTCCTTTTATAGACTTTGAAATTTTTGGATCAAGTGGAGGCTATACTAAGCTTAGAGTGGTTATAAATGAAGGTAAAAATAGAGAGCTTAGACGCTTTTTTGGACATTTTGATCTTGAAGTCATGGATCTTAAGCGTGTTGCTTTTGGGGCTTTAGATCTTGGTATGTTGAAGGCGGGAAAACATCGTTATTTAGAAAATGGCGAATATGAAAAATTAAGAGATTTTTTAAAATTTAATGAAATAAGATATTGACCATTATATGCAAAAATTTAAAAAATAATGATAATTTTTAAATTCTAAAAATTCTATTTTTATCCTTTTTAAAAGGAAAATAATAGAAAAATTTCATCAAATTCCTTGACTTTGAAAACAAGATTTTATATACTCTCATTTCAATTTTTATAAATTGGTTAGTTTTTAACTAACGAGTTCTTTTTAAAGGAAATATTATGGAAAGAATTAGGCTTAAGCTAAAAGCTTATGACCATCGAGTACTAGACAGAACAGTTGCAGCAATCGTAGAAGCTGTTAAAAGAACAGGTGCGGATATTAGAGGTCCGATACCAATGCCTACTAAAATCAAACGCTATACAGTTTTAAAATCTCCACACATTAACAAAGATTCTCGTGAGCAGTTTGAAATAAGAATTCACGCGCGTATGCTAGATATAGTGGCAGCGACTCCAGATACAGTTGATTCTTTAACGAAGCTTGATTTAGCGCCAGAAGTAAGCGTTGAAGTAAGAGCTATGGGTAAGTAAGGATAAGATATGGAATATATTGTAGAAAAAATTGGAATGAGCAGAACAATTACTAATCCAAGTATCGCTGTAACTTTACTAAGAGTTGTAAATGCAAAAGTATGTGAAGTTGAAGGTGGAAAGGCTTTAGTAGCATATCCAAAAGGTAAAGCAAGTAATAAATGTGTCGCAGGACAACAAAAAAAATACAATCTTTCTGCAGAATACAATAGATTTGCGACTTTAGAAGTAGCAAATACTGAAGCAGGAGATTTAGATGAAACTCCATTAAATGAAGCAAAAATTTTAAAAGTAAGCTTTAACACTAAAGGTAGAGGTTATAGCGGTGTTATGAAGAGACATAACTTCGCAGGGGGTCCAGCAAGTCACGGTTCTAGATTTCACAGACGCCATGGATCTATTGGTAATAGAGAATGGCCAGGTCGTGTTCAACCAGGTATGAAAATGGCAGGACACTATGGAAATACTAAAGTGACCGTTAAAAACGAAGTTGTATCTTATGATGCTGAAAATAAAATTTTAGTAGTTAAAGGTGCAGTACCAGGTTATAATGGTGCTATGGGTAAAATAAGGATTGCAAAATGAGTAAAGTAGTTGTTTTAAATGATAAATTAGAAAAAGCAGGTGAACTTGATTTACCTTCAAAATATGCGGAAGTAAATCCACACAATCTTTACTTGTATGTAAAATCTTACCTTGCAAGTTTAAGAGCAAATACAGCTCATACTAAAGGTAGAAGTGATGTAAGTGGTGGTGGTAAAAAACCTTGGAGACAAAAAGGTCGTGGCGGTGCTAGAGCGGGTTCAACAAGAACTAACGTTTGGGTAGGCGGTGCGGTTGCTTTTGGTCCAACAAATGAAAGAAACTACTTCCAAAAAGTAAATAAAAAACAAAAAAGATTGGCGCTTGAAAGAGCTTTAGCAGATAAAGCAGCTAAAGGTGTGTTATTTACTGCTGATTCTTTGGCTATTGAAAGTGGTAAAACAAAAGATGCAAACGCTGTGATTAAAAAACTTGGCGTCAAAGATGCTTTAATCGTTAAAGATTTACTAGATGAAAAAACACTTTTAGCTTACAGAAATTTAGCAAATTGCTATGTAGTTGATGTAACTGAAGTAAATGCTTATTTAGTATCTGTATTTAATGCTGTTATTATGGAAAAATCAGCGTTAGAATCTATTACAAAAGAGGGATAATTATGGCAGATATTACTGATATAAAGACTATACTTTACACAGAAAAAAGTTTGAATTTGCAAGAGCAAGGTGTCGTAGTTATTCAAACTTCGCCAAAAATGACTAAAACAGGCTTAAAAGCGGTTTTAAAAGAGTATTTTGGTGTAACTCCAAAAAGCATCAATTCTTTAAGAATGGATGGAAAAGTTAAGCGTTTTAGAGGTCGTTTAGGTCAAAGAAACGATTATAAAAAATTCTATGTTAAGCTACCTGAAGGTGTTAGCTTAGAAAGTATGGAGGCTTAAGATGGCAATTAAAACTTATAAACCATATACTCCAAGTAGAAGATATATTACAGGTTTAAGCTCTGAAGATATTACAGCAAAACCAAGTGTACGCTCTTTACTTGTGAAACTTCCAGCACACGCAGGACGCAATAGCTACGGAAGAATTACAAGTCGTCATAAAGAAGCAGGAGCGAAAAAACTTTACAGAATTATCGATTTTAAACGTCGCAAATTTGGTATAGAAGGAAAAGTAGAAGCGATCGAATACGATCCATATAGAAATTGTAGAATTGCTTTGATTTCTTATAAAGATGGTGAAAAAAGATATATTCTTCAACCACGCGGACTCAGTGTTGGTGATATCGTTGCAGCTGCTGAAAGTGGACTTGATATAAAACCAGGTAATGCAATGAAACTTAAAAACATTCCTGTGGGTACTATTGTTCATAATGTTGAGTTAAAGCCAGGCAAAGGTGGTCAAATGATCCGCTCAGCAGGAGCTTATGCGCAACTTATGGGTAAAGAAGAAAAATATGTTATCTTAAGACTTGCAAGCGGTGAAATGAGACAAGTTCTAGCTGAATGTATGGCAAGTATAGGCGAAGTAGGTAACGAAGAATGGGCAAATGTGACTATCGGTAAAGCAGGTAGAAATCGCCATAGAGGTATCCGCCCACAAACTCGTGGTTCAGCTATGAACCCAGTAGATCACCCGCACGGTGGGGGTGAAGGTAAGAAAAATTCAGGCCGTCATCCAGTAACTCCATGGGGTAAACCAACCAAAGGTGCGAAAACTCGTCGTAAAAAAGCTAGCGATAAGCTAATAATTTCAAGAAGAAAAGGAAAGTAAGATGGCTAGATCACTAAAAAAAGGTCCTTTTGTTGATGATCATGTAATGAAAAAAGTCATCGCTGCTAAAAAGGCTAATGATAATAAACCTATTAAAACTTGGTCTAGAAGAAGTACTATCATTCCTGATATGATAGGTTTAACTTTCAATGTTCATAATGGCAAAAGTTTTATTCCCGTTTATATCACTGAAAATCATATCGGTTATAAACTTGGCGAATTTGCTCCAACACGCACATTTAAAGGCCATAAAGGTTCTGTGCAAAAGAAAATTGGTAAGTAAGGGATAAGATATGAGTAAAGCATTAATTAAATTCATAAGATTATCTCCAACTAAAGCAAGATTGATTGCTAGAGAAGTTCAGGGGATGAATGCAGAATTAGCTATGGCTAGTTTAAAATTTATGCCAAACAAGGGTGCCAAATATATCGCAAATGCAATTTCAAGTGCAGTAGCAAACGGCGGTTTTGAAGCGAACGAAGTAGTGGTAAAAAGTTGTCGTGTAGATGCTGGTGCTGTATTAAAAAGATTTAGACCACGTGCTAGAGGAAGTGCAAGCCGTATTAGAAAACCTACTTCACATATCTTAGTAGAAGTAGCGAAAGCGGAAGTTAAAACTGAAGCAAAAAAAGCAGTAGCTAAAAAAACTCCTGTTAAAAAAACAAGTACTAAAAAAGTAACGGCAGAAAAGGAAAGCTAATGGGACAAAAAGTAAATCCAATCGGTCTAAGACTAGGAATTAATAGAAACTGGGAATCAAGATGGTTTCCAACTAAGGCAAATTTAGTGGAAAATATCGGTGAAGATTACAAAATCAGAGCTTTCTTAAAAAGAAAACTTTATTATGCGGGAATCAGCCAAATTTTAGTAGAAAGAACTGCTAAAAAGCTTCGCGTAACTGTTGTAGCTGCAAGACCAGGTATTATCATTGGTAAAAAAGGTAGCGATGTTGATAATTTAAGAAAAGAATTGCAAGATTTAATCGGTAAAGATGTAAATATCAACATCAAAGAAGAAAGAAAAGCGGGTGCTTCAGCTCAACTTGCTGCTGAAAGCGTTGCAACTCAACTTGAAAAAAGAATCGCTTTTAGAAGAGCAATGAAAAAAGTAATTCAAGGCGCACAAAAAGCAGGTGCTAAAGGGATTAAAGTTTCAGTTTCTGGTCGTTTAGGCGGTGCTGAAATGGCAAGAACTGAATGGTATCTTGAAGGTCGTGTGCCACTTCATACTTTAAGAGCAAAAATCGATTACGGTTTTGCAGAAGCTAGAACTACTTATGGAAACATAGGTGTTAAAGTTTGGATCTTTAAAGGTGAAGTATTGCAAAAAGGCTTACAAACTGAAAAAACAGAAGAAAGTGCTCCAGCTAAAAAGCAAAGACGCACAAGAAGGAGTAAATAATCATGTTAATGCCAAAAAGAACTAAATATCGCAAAATGATGAAAGGGCGTAACAGAGGTTATGCTAATCGTGGAACTGAATTTACTTTTGGTGAATTTGCATTAAAAGCAACTGAAGCAGGACGCATTAATTCACGCCAAATTGAAGCAGCTCGTATCGCATTAACTCGTTTTGTTAAAAGACAAGGTAAAACTTGGATTAGAGTTTTTCCAGATAAACCTTTAACTAAAAAACCTTTAGAAACTCGTATGGGTAAAGGTAAAGGTGCAGTTGAGGAATGGGTAATGAATATCAAGCCAGGTCGTATTATTTATGAAATGGCAGGTGTGAGCGAAGAAATGGCTAGAGAAGCATTGACTTTGGCTATGCATAAACTACCATTTAAAACTAAGTTTGTTACAAGAGAGAGCCAAAATGAAATATACTGAGATTAAAGACAAAACAGCAGCTGAGCTTGCAACAATGCTAAAAGAAAAAAAGGTGCTTTTATTCACTTTAAAACAAAAGCTAAAAACAATGCAACTTACTAATCCAAAAGAGATTAGCGAAGTTAGAAAAGACATTGCTAGAATCAATACAGCAATTAACGCTTTAAAATAAGGATAAAAAATGGCATTTAAAAGAGAAATACAAGGCGTTGTTGTGAAAATCGCAGGTGAGAAAACAGCGAGTATTTTGGTTGAAAGAAAAGTGGTTCATCCAAGATATAGAAAAATTGTTAAACGCTTTAAAAAATATCTAATTCATGATGAGAGAAATGAAGTTAAAGTGGGAGATACCGTTGTGGCGGTTGAATGTAGACCACTTTCTAAAAGAAAATCATTTCGCTTAAAATCTGTATTAGCTACAGGAGTTGAGTAATGATTCAAAGTTTTACAAGACTTGCAGTTGCTGACAATAGCGGTGCAAAAGAATTAATGTGTATTAAAGTTTTAGGTGGTAGTAAAAGAAGATATGCTACTGTAGGCGATGTAATTGTTGCATCTGTAAAAAAAGCTTTACCAAATGGTAAGGTAAAAAAAGGTCAAGTAGTAAAAGCAGTTATCGTTAGAACTAAAAAAGAAATTCATAGAGATAATGGTTCTTTGATTCGTTTTGATGAAAATGCTGCAGTTATTCTTGATAACAAAAGAGAACCTATCGGAACTCGTATCTTTGGGCCAGTGGGTAGAGAAGTTAGATATGGTGGCTTTATGAAAATTGTTTCACTAGCACCGGAGGTATTATAATGGCGGTTAAATTAAAAATCAAAAAAGGTGATAGCGTTAAAGTTATCACAGGTGATGACAAAGGTAAGACAGGTAAAGTGTTAGCAGTATATCCAAAAACACTTAAAGTAGTTGTTGAGGGATGTAAGATTGCTAAAAAAGCTATAAAACCTAGCGAGAAAAACCCAAATGGTGGTTTTATCAATAAAGAAATGCCAATGGATATTTCCAATGTGGCAAAAGTTCAGGAGTAAGCGATGATGAGATTGAAAGAAAAATACGATCAAAGCATCAAACCTGCTTTGGTAAAAGAATTTGATATTAAAAATCCTATGCTTATCCCTGCGATAGAAAAAATCGTTATTAGCGTAGGTGCGGGTGAGCTTGCTAAAGATCAAAAAGTATTGCAAAATGTTGCAGATACTATTTCTTTGATAGCAGGACAAAAGGCTGTGATTACTAAAGCTAAAAAATCAGTTGCAGGATTTAAAGTGCGTGAAGGTTTTCCTGTAGGTGTAATGGTAACTTTAAGAAAAGAAAATATGTTTGCTTTTCTTGATAAATTAATTTCTATTGCTTTACCAAGAGTGAAAGACTTTAGAGGTTTAAGTAGAGATGGTTTTGATGGAAGAGGAAATTACAATTTCGGTCTTGATGAGCAGTTGATGTTCCCAGAAGTTGAGTATGATAAAATTTTAAGAACTCATGGTATGAACATTTCTATAGTTACAACAGCACAAAACGATAAAGAGGCACAAAAGTTGTTAGAACTTATCGGTGTGCCATTTACAAAAGGAAAGTAAGATGGCTAAAAAATCAATGATTGCAAAAGCGGCACGCAAACCTAAATTCAAAGTAAGAGGCTATACAAGATGCCAAATTTGTGGGCGTCCGCATTCGGTTTATAGAGATTTTGGAATTTGTAGAGTTTGCCTAAGAAAAATGGGTAATGAAGGCTTGATTCCAGGTCTTAAAAAAGCAAGCTGGTAAGGAAATAAAATGATAAATGATATAATTTCAGATTCACTAACAAGAATTCGCAATGCCGGAATGAGAAAGCTTGAAACAACCAAGCTTTTACATTCTAAAGTTGTAGAAGCTTTAGTTGGAATTTTCCAAGCTAAAGGGTATATTGAAAGTTTTAATGTTATCGAAGAAGATAAAAAGAAATTTATCAATGTAGTTTTAAAATACGATGAAAAAGGTAAAAGCGTTATTAACGAACTTAAAAGAGTTTCTAAACCAGGTCGTCGTGTTTATAAGGGTAAAGAAGAAATTAAAAGATTTAAAAACGGTTACGGTACTATCGTAGTTAGCACAAGTCGTGGCGTTTTAGCAAATGATGAAGCTTATAAAGCAGGTGTTGGCGGCGAAATTTTATGTACCATTTGGTAAAAATCTGCTTTTTATGGCATTGGGTATCCATTCTTTTAAAAAAGTAGAAATATCCTAGACAAATAAAAAGGAAAAATATGTCTCGTATAGGTAAACAACCAATCGCTATCCCTAGTGGAGTAGAGGTTAAACTAGAAGGAAATTTGCTTAAATTTAAAAAAGGAAATTTAGCAAAAGAGCTTGATACAAAAGCAAATGTAAATGTTGAGATTAAAGATAATAACATTCTTTTCTCTCCTAAAGGTGAAGATAGACAAAGTAGAGCATATTGGGGAACTTATAGAGCTTTAGCTTACAATATCGTTGTAGGCTTAACTCAAGGTTTTTCAAAAACTCTTGAAATCAACGGAGTGGGTTATAAAGCTGCTTTAAAAGGCAAAGTTTTAGAATTAAGCCTTGGTTTTTCACATCCTATCAACTATGATATTCCAGAAGGAATTGAAATCACTGTGGATAAAAACAATGTTATCATTAAAGGAAGCGATAAACAAGTAGTAGGACAAGTTGCTGCTCAAATTCGTGAATTTAGACCACCTGAGCCATATAAAGGAAAAGGCGTTAAGTATTCTGATGAACGCATTATCCGCAAAGCTGGTAAGACATCTAAAAAGTAAGGATAGGCAATGAGAGCAAATGTACTAAAAAGAAAACTAACTTTAAGAATTAAAAGAAAAAAAAGAATTAGAGCAAAAATTTCAGGATGTGAAAACTTCCCAAGAATTTCTGTTTTTAAATCAAATAGAACTCTTTATATCCAAGCGATTGATGATGTTAAAGCTGTAACTTTAGCAGCAGTAGATGGACGCAAACTTGGCGTTAAAGCAAACAAAGAAGGTGCTAAAAAAATCGCTACTGAATTTGCTAAAGTTTTAAAAGCTAAGCAAATAGAACAAGCTGTGTTTGATAGAAATGGTTATGTATATCACGGAGTAATTGCAGCATTAGCTGAATCTTTAAGAGAAAATGGTATTAGGCTATAAGGGGTAAATCGATGGAAAAATATAATAGAGAAGAATTTGAAGAAGTAATCGTCGATATCGGCAGAGTTACTAAGGTTGTTAAAGGTGGTAGAAGATTTAGATTTACTGCTTTAGTTATTGTTGGAAACCGCAAAGGTTTAGTAGGTGTTGGTTATGGCAAGGCTAAAGAAGTTCCTGATGCTATTCGCAAAGCAGTTGATGATGCATTTAAAAATATCGTTGAAGTAAAAACTAAAGGATCAACTATTGCTCACGATGTTGAAGTAAAATACAATGCAAGTAGAATTTTACTTAAACCAGCTAGCGAAGGTACGGGAGTTATCGCGGGTGGTTCTACTCGTCCTATCGTAGAGCTTGCGGGTATTAAAGATATCTTAACTAAGTCTTTAGGTTCAAATAACTCAGCTAACGTGGTTCGTGCTACAATCAAAGCTTTAACAATGCTAAAAGGATAAGAAGATGAATTTGACAAAAGCAGCGGGATCAACGCATAAAACCAAAAGAATAGGCCGTGGCCAAGGAAGTGGAATGGGTAAAACCGCCACTAAAGGGGGCAAAGGTCAAACCGCTAGAAAGGGTTATAATGAAAAAAGAGGTTTTGAAGGAGGTCAGCAACCTCTTCAAAGAAGATTACCAAAAGTTGGTTTTACTTCTAAAATCGCAAAACCTTATGTGATTAATGTTGAAAAAATCACAGCCGTAAAAGAGCTTAATGAAATTACAATTGAAAGCATCAAAAGCGTTCATAAAATTTCAAAGTCTGTTACTAAAATTAAATTAATCGGTGCAAGTGCAAAAGACTTAGCATCAAAAATTAAAGACGAGAATATCAGCGTCACCGGATCAAAATAATGAATAAGGCATTGACGAATAAGATTTTAATCACCTTAGCTTTCTTGTTTGCTTATAGGGTTCTGGCTTATGTGCCAGTTCCTGGCGTCAATGCTGATGTGATTGCGGAATTTTTTAACAATAATCAAAACAATGCTTTGGGTTTATTTAATGTTTTTAGTGGTGGGGCAGCAGAACGCTTTTCTATCATTTCTTTAGGTATTATGCCTTATATTACTGCTTCGATTATCATGGAGCTTTTAGCAGCTACTTTCCCAAATATCGGTAAAATGAAAAAAGAACGCGATGGTATGCAAAAATATATGCAAATTATCCGTTATGCAACTATAGTAATCACTTTAGTTCAAAGTATCGGTGTGGCTATAGGACTTCAAAGTTTACATGGAAGAGGTGGAGCAGGCGCTATAATGATAGAAAATTTAAATATGTTTATTGCGCTTTGTGCAATTTCTATGCTCGCGGGAACTATGCTTTTGATGTGGATAGGTGAACAAATCACACAAAGAGGTATAGGAAATGGTATTTCTTTGATTATTTTTGCAGGTATTGTTTCAGGAATTCCAAGAGCTATTTCGGGTACAGTAGGACAGATAAATTCAGGCGAAATGAATTTCTTAACCGCTTTTGTTATCCTTGCTTTGATTTTAATCACTATTGGCGTGATTATATATGTAGAGCTTGGAGAAAGAAGAATTCCTATTTCTTACTCGCGTAAAGTAGTAATGCAAAATCAAAATAAGCGTATTATGAACTATATTCCAATTAAAATCAATTTAAGTGGAGTTATTCCGCCGATTTTTGCTAGCGCTATTTTAATGTTTCCTACGACTATTTTGCAAACAAGTACAAATCCGTATTTGCAAGCTATCAATGACTTTTTGAATCCAAATGGTTATTTATTTCATGTTTTGACTTTCTTGTTTGTGATTTTCTTTGCGTATTTTTATGCTTCTATAGTATTTAACGCTAAGGATATAGCGGAAAATCTTAAAAAACAAGGGGGTTTTATCCCTGGAATTCGTCCAGGCGAAGGGACAGCAAATTATCTTAATGAAGTAGCTTCTCGTCTTACTTTATCGGGTTCTATTTATTTAGGACTTGTAGCAACCTTGCCTTGGGTTTTGGTTAAATTCATGGGTGTACCTTTTAATTTTGGAGGTACTTCTGTATTGATTGTAGTTCAAGTTGCATTGGATACAATGAGAAAAATTGAAGCTCAAATTTATATGAATAAATACCAAACCTTAAATGCAATAGGTTTATAAACTTTTAACACAAGGAGGAGATATCTCCTTGTGTTTTATACTTTCTATAAAAAGCGATTTTTCATCTTTGTTTTAAAAATAAAAATACAATACAAACTATAAAATTTAAAATAGCCCATATTAAAAACGCATCAACAAGTCCTAATTGTCTTACTATAGGCTGAGAGATAATCGGGCTTAAGAATTGCCCTAAAAATATACAACTAGCTAAAATTCCATAAGCTCTAGCTCGTGCATTTTCAGGACAGATTGAAAAAAGATAAGCAGTGTTATTTACAAGCATGATACCTCCACCCATTCCAAGCAAGGCTAAAGCAAATAAAACAGCGATAAAATCATCGATCAAAAAGAGTATCAAAAAAGAACAGCCCACAATGAATAAAGTAGCAATATAAATCATTTTAATACTTAAAAAACGCATGATATATTTGTAACTTAGAGAAAAAATACCATAACAAAGTGCAGAAATTGACATTGAAATCCCTATAAATTTAGGATCTAAGCCTAGATGCTCTTCTATATAATAAGGAAGTTGTGTAGGGGATATATAATAAACCACCATGATAAAAAATCCTATAAAATAAATAGGAAAAAATTTCCAGTAATTAGTTTTTTCTTCTATCTTTGTATGATTGTAAAATTTAAATTTTCTTGGCTCAAAAAGATAAATCATGGCTATGAGGGTGATTAAAATTCCAAGCCCATAAACCAAAAAAGGATAACGCCAAGAATAACTCGAAACAAAGCCCGCTATAGAGATAAACACTGCACCACCTACCGCACAAAAAAATCCTTGAAGACTTAAAGCATTTTCTCTACGGTTAAAGCCACCACGACTATAATAATCTCCCAGCAAAGCCGAAGCACCCGTCATTATAAAAGCCGTTGCCATACCAAAAATAGCTCTTGAAGTCAGTATAGCATAAATATCATTTAAGAAAAAGCCACTTACTCCAGCAAGTGTCCAAGCAATCATTGCAGGAAAAACAAATTTTAATTTACCCAGTTTATCCATTAAAATTCCTGCAAAAGGAGATAAAATCACAACGAAAATAGCAGGTAGGGTTAATACTAAACGCACTAAAATATCAAGATGTGCTAGGGTAAAATTTGTTTGCATATTTGCACCTGATTGGATTAAAATATCTTCAAAATGTCTATTGATTGCAGGCAGTGCTGATGAGATTACCACGCTTCCTAGCATAGTCATTGCCGCCATGGAAAATACTGCGATTTTAAAGCCTGATTTTTCTGTGATCTCAACCATTTTTTTATCTAATTTTGTATCATTGGGGTGAAATTTATAAGATTTTTTCTTCATATTTGAACCTTTTTAGTTTTATTATACTCAAAAAATTTTCTTTTGTATTTAAAATTACTTCTATTTGTAATTTATACTCCTGTTTTTCATTTGTATAGATAAAATATCTTTCATTATAAGTAGAATTTCAAAAATTTTTAGCTAAATTCAGCTTTTAATTTTTTATAGAAATTATTTATCTTTAATTATTAATAGTATTTTTAATGAAATTTACAAAGGCAGTAGCAAATGAAAAAAAATTTGATCATAGTCGAATCTCCTGCAAAAGCAAAAACTATAGGCAATTTTTTGGGCAAAGAATATGAAGTCATAGCTTCTAAAGGGCATATAAGAGATTTACCTAAATCAAGTTTTGGTATAAAAATAGAAAATGATGAATTTATCCCTGAGTATAGAATCACAAGTGATCATAGCGCCTTAGTTAAAGAACTTAAAAGCAAAGCTAAAGATGCCAAAGAAGTCTATCTTGCAACGGATGAAGATAGAGAAGGAGAGGCTATAGCCTATCATATTGCAAAAGCTATAGGAAAAGATGAAAACACCTTACCACGCATTGTTTTTCATGAAATCACTAAAAGCGCTATAGAAAATGCTTTAAAAAATCCAAGAAAATTAAACATGCACTCTGTAAATGCTCAGCAAACCAGACGTCTTTTAGATCGCATTGTAGGGTATAAGCTCAGCCCTTTATTAGGACAAAAAATTCAAAGAGGACTTAGTGCTGGGCGTGTTCAAAGTGCGGCTTTAAAGATCATAGTCGATCGTGAGAAAGAAATTCGTGCTTTTGTTCCTTTAGAATATTTTAGTATAGATATGATATTTCAAAAGGATTTAAATACAGAACTTGTCGAATTTGATAAAGCAAAGATAGAAAAGCTTACTCTTACAAATAAAGATCGTGCAAAGCTTGTTTTTGAAGCGTGTAAAAATGAAAATTATGCTATAAGCGATATAGAAAGCAAAGAAAGAAAAATCGCTCCGCCGCCTCCTTTTATGACTTCAACCTTACAACAAAGTGCCAGCAATCGCCTTGGTTTTAACCCTAAAAAAACCATGATGATAGCTCAAAAGCTCTATGAAGGAGTAAATACCCATGAAGGCGTGATGGGGGTTATTACTTATATGAGAACCGATAGTTTAAATTTAGCCAAAGAAGCAGTAGAAAATGCAAGAAAATTCATACAAGCAAATTTTGGCAAAGACTATCTTCCAAGCAAAGCAAATGTATATACTACAAAGACTAAAGGCGCTCAAGAAGCTCATGAAGCTATACGCCCTACAAATTTAAGTTTTACTCCAGAAATTGCGGCTAAATTTTTAGACAAAGATGAGTTAAAACTTTACACACTTATTTATAATCGCTTTTTAGCCTGTCAGATGAGTCCTGCTATCTCTCAAACTCAAAATGTATTTGTAAAAAATGATAGAGCAGTTTTTAAAATAAGCGGTAGAAAAATCCTTTTTGATGGATATTATAAAGTTTATGGTGATATGGATAAGGATAAAATTTTACCCAATTTTAAAATAGGTGAAAATTTAAAAATACAAAATTTAGAAATGAACTCACATTTTACCGAACCACCTTCAAGATATTCCGAAGCAGGACTTGTAAAAAAACTTGAAAGCTTAGGCATAGGTCGCCCTTCTACTTATGCGCCGACTATTTCTATACTTACAAGCCGTGATTATGTAAAAATCGATAAAAAACAACTCATTCCTAGTGAAGTCGCTTTTAGTGTAACTGAAGTGCTTGAAAAGAATTTCAGTGATATAGTAGATAGTAAATTTACTTCAAATCTTGAAAATACTTTAGATGAGATTGCAGAAGATAAAGCTAATTGGCAAGAAACTTTGAAAGAATTTTATTATCCCTTTATGAGGAAGGTTGAAGAAGGAAAAACAAAAATTGCAAGCCAAAAAACGGTGACTAAATTGGGTGAAAATTGCCCTGATTGTGGTGGTGAACTTGCGATTAGAAAAGGGCGTTTTGGAGAATTCGTAGCTTGTTTAAATTTTCCAAAATGCAAATACTCAAGAAATTTAAAAAATGAAAGCAAGAATGAAGCTGAAGTAAGTGCTAGCAAGGCTAAAGCAAAGGGCATAGGCATTACTTGTCCAAGTTGCAAAGAGGGTGAGATAGTAGAGCGCCTTTCAAAACGCGGTAAATTTTATGGTTGTAGTGCTTATCCAAAATGTAATTTTATAAGTAAATATAAACCAAGCGATGAAAAATGTGAGGAATGTGGAGAAAATTTAGTGATAAAAGAGCTAAAAAAAGGCACATTCTTAGAATGTTTAAAATGCAAAATTAAAAAAGAAATAAAGGATTAATCATGCAAATCATGCTTTGTGCTATTTCAAATATAGCCAGTGGAAATTGTTCTGAAGATTGCAAATACTGCACCCAAAGTGCTTATGTAAAAACAAATATACAAAAATACCGTCAAAAAGAAATTTCACAAATTGTTTTAGAGGCCAAGATAGCTAAGAAAAATGAAGCTTTGGGTTTTTGTTTGGTTACGGCAGGCCTTGGACTTGATGATGAAAAACTCGAATATGTTTGCAAAGCAGCACATGCAGTACAAAAAGAAGTGCCTAATTTACTTCTTATAGCCTGTAATGGTATGGCAAGCGTGGAGCAATTAAAAGAGCTTAAAAAAGCAGGAATTTTTTCTTATAATCACAATCTTGAAGCTTCAAAAGAATTTTTTCCACAAATTTGCACCACTCATACTTGGGAAAGTAGATTTCAAACCAATTTAAATGCCAAAGAAGCAGGACTTATGCTTTGTTGTGGTGGAATTTATGGTATGGGTGAGAGTGAAGAGGATAGACTAAGTTTTAGAAAATCTTTGCAAGAATTGCAACCTTTTTCAACGCCTATTAATTTTTTTATAGCCAATGAAAATTTAAAACTACAAGTTCCAAAATTAAGTGCTGATGAGGCTTTAAAAATTATAAGTGATACTAAAGAAGCTTTGCCTAATACTGTGGTTATGGTAGCAGGAGGTCGTGAGGTGGTATTGCAAGAAAGACAATATGAAATTTTTAAAGCAGGTGCAGGTGCTATTGTAATAGGAGATTATCTTACTACAAAAGGTGAAGAACCAAGTCGTGATATAGTAAAACTTAAAGAAATGGGATTTACTTTTGCATCCGAGTGTCATTGATTCACAGGGTTTAATTGATCTACAAATTCTTATTGTTATAGCTTTATGTTTACTATTTTCTCCGCATATAGCTAAAATTTTGCGCTTACCGATTTCAGCTACTGAAATCATTTTGGGCGCACTTATGGCGTATTTTGGTTTTATAGGTAAGAGTGAAAATTTTACTATTTTAGCTAATGTGGGTTTTTATTATCTTATGTTTATAGCGGGTATGGAAGTCAATTTGCGCGCTTTTTTTAATATGGATAAAGAAATTGCCAAAAAAAGCTTTTTTTATATCATATTGCTTTATTCTTTTTCATCGGCTATAGTATGGGTTTTTGAACTTTCTTTCGTGTTTGTTTTGATTATTCCGGTTATGAGCGTGGGGCTTTTATCCTTGCTTTATAAGGACTTTGGTAAAGAGTGTTACTGGCTTAATACAGCTATGATAGTAGCAACATTAGCTGAGGTTGTTTCCATAGTGCTTTTAACCATAGCTGGAGCTTTTTTACGCGAGGGGACAAATATTATCGATGTAGTACAAAGCATTTTATATCTTAATATATTTTTAGGGCTTTGTTTGCTTGGTTTTAAAGTTTTAGGTGTGCTTTTTTGGTGGTATCCCCAACTTAAAGTCGTGCTGATGCCTTGGGAAGATAAAAATGAAAAAGATATAAGATTTTGTATGGCAATTTTTATTTTGATTATCGTGGCTATGATTATTACAAAGCTTGAAATCGTTTTAGGCTCTTTTATTGCAGGTTCTTTTATCGCAACTTTTTTTGACCATAAAAAGGATTTAGAGCATAAACTTTCTAGTTTTGGGCATGGTTTTTTAATTCCGATTTTTTTTATCCATATAGGAACTACTTTCGATCTTAAAATGATTTTAGAATATGAAATCGTATTTGATGCTATTTTGCTGATGTTTGTGATGGTAGGTTTGAGAATTTTGTGTGCCAGTGTTTTTTGGAAAAAAATTGGCTTTCAAAATATGGTTTTATTTGGACTGAGTCACTCTATGCCTTTGACTCTTCTTATCGCTACTGCTACGCTAGGATATTCAGGAAAAGTTATCAGCGAAGAACTTTATTCGGCGCTAATTTTAACAGCTTTATTTGAAGCTATTGTTGTGATGAGTGCGATTAAATTTATTTCAAATATTAAAAAGTAATCTAAATAACACAGGTTACTTTTTTACTCAAAAAGGTTAATGAATTTTAAAATTATTGACAATGAAAAAGTTGAAAATCGCCTTTTTTAGCTAGAATTACTAAAAGTAAAGATTAAAAAAGGAGCAAAAATGTCAAATTCTGTTACTGTAACTGACAATAGAAATGGTAAAAGCTACGAATTCCCTATATATGATGGTACTACTGGTCCAAGTGTTGTGGATATGGGGAGTTTTTATAAACAAACAGGAATGTTTGCTTATGATGAAGGTTTAACTTCTACAGCTACTTGTAAATCAAAAATTACTTATATTGATGGTGAAGAGGGTGTTTTAATGCACCGTGGCTATCCTATAGAATGGCTTGCTGAAAATAAACTTTTTTTAGATGTAGTGCATCTTTTACTCTATAAAGAACTTCCAAGCAATGAAAGACTTGAAGCATTTAGATATGAGCTTAAAAAACGCTCTTATATACATGAGGGTATGCATCGTCTTTTTGATTCTTTCCCTGATAATGCTCACCCTATGGCCGTTTTACAAGGCGCTGTTTCATCTCTTAGTGCTTTTTATCCTGATCATTTAAATATGAATGTTAGAGAAGAGTACATGGAAATGGCTGCTAGAGTTGTAGCAAAAATTCCTACTATAGTAGCCGCTGCTTATCGTTATAAAAATGGTTTTCCTATGGCTTATCCTAATTTAGATCGTGGATTTACTGAGAACTTTTTATATATGTTAAGAACCTATCCTTATGATCATGTTGAGCTTAAACCTATAGAAGTAAAAGCACTCGATACTGTATTTATGCTTCATGCAGATCATGAACAAAATGCTTCTACTTCTACTGTTCGTGCCGTAGGTTCTACTCATGCGCATCCTTATGCATGTATTTCAGCAGGTATTGGAGCGCTTTGGGGTCATGCTCATGGAGGTGCAAATGAAGGCGTTATTAGAATGCTTGAGGAAATAGCTACTGTTGATAGGGTGGATGAATTTATAAAAAGAGCAAAAGATAAAAATGACCCATTCCGCTTGATGGGCTTTGGGCATAGGGTTTATAAAAATTTTGATCCGCGTGCAAAAGTACTTAAAAAGCTTCGTGATCAATTAATCGATGAGTTAGGTATTGATACGAATTTGATTAAGGTGGCAACTCGTATAGAAGAGATTGCCTTGCAAGATGATTATTTTGTACAAAGAAATCTTTATCCAAATGTAGATTTTCATAGCGGCTTAATTTTAAAAGCTCTAGGAATTCCAAATGAAATGTTTGCAACGCTTTTCGTGATCGGACGTACACCAGGCTGGATAGCACAATGGATAGAGCAAAAAGAGCAAGAAACACTAAAAATTGTTCGTCCAAGACAGCTTTACCTTGGAGAAACCAGTAAAATTTAAATGATTGTGTGAAATTAACTTTTTCACACAAACTTCTTATATAATTTCAAAAGAATATTTTGAAAGTCTTACAATGTTTAAACTCGATAATTTACTAAAAACCGCCATAGATGCCAGTAATGAAGCCTCTAAAGCTATTTTAAAAGAAAGAAAAAACCTACAAATTTGGCAAAAACAAGATCAAAGCCCCTTAACATCAGCCGATCTTGCTTCAAATGAAATTTTAAACGATATTTTAGGAAAAACAGATATTAAAATTTTATCTGAAGAAGGTTTGCTAAGTCAGGAAGAAAGTAAAAATTTGCAAAGTTATTGGCTTATTGATCCGCTTGATGGTACAAGTGGGTTTTTAAAAGGTAGTGATGAATTTTGCATTATGATCAGTTTGATTCATGAAGATAGACCTATTTTAGCTCTTATAAAAAATCCTTCAAAAGGCGATATTTTTTACGCTCATCAAAATACTAGAGTTTATAAAAATGATAAAATTTTAGATATAAGCGAACAAGATTTTATAGACAATCAATCTAAAGCTCTTTTAAGTGTTAATCATCTTAGTAAAGAGGATGAAAATTTTGCTAAAAAACACAATTTGACACCTATTAACATAGGATCAGGGCTTAAATTTTGTGCTATTTTGGAAGGTAGAGCAGGGGTTTATAAGCGTTTTGAGAAGTTAAATAGTTGGGATATTGCAGCTGGAGATTTTTTAGTCAATCAAAAGGGTGGTTTTATGGGAACCTTTTCTAAGGAAATGATTTTATATTCCCCTTTAAATTATAAGTGCGAGCCTTTTATTTGTGTTTCTAAAAAAAGTTTTTTAAATATATATACATAAAAACAGCATATAATTTTAAAATCTTAAAGGATAAAAATGAAAATTTTTCTTATTTTATTTATGAGTATTTTGTTAAATTCTAGTCTTTTTGCAAATAATTTTTCGCAAAAAAAAATCATTAAACTAGAACAGCAAGAAAGTTTTGAAATCATAGATCTTCAACAAAATGTTGAAAAACAAAACTTAGATCAGCAAAAAGGGATTTTTGATAGCTCTAGTTTGATGAGTAAGAAAGAAAGCATTCGTAAAGATAATGATGTTGATTTTGCTATAGCTATGAGTTTTAGGCAAAATTTTGGCTATGCTTTGGATGGTTTTAACATAAGTGCTAAAGAATTTTCTACTCTTTTTGCTAAAAATTTAGTGGATAATTTAAGATTAAATTTTGTAAATTCAGCTGCAAACGGTGTTTATCAAGATTTAAGAACTTTAGCTCGTTTTAGTCCTAAAGACTCTAAATTGCTTAATGTATCTCCTTTTTTAAAAAAAGAAAAAGACAAAAGTCAAATTTATGCCAAATTTACAGACTATCTTGTGGTGGTAAATTTAGATGATTTTTATGTAAATATCACAAATTATTTTGTTGCAATAACCAAAAATGCAGTAGCTAATATTAACTTCAAAGTTGTTTCTACAAGTAATGGTAAAATACTCACATCAAAAAATGTAAGATTAAATTTTGCACTTCATGCACAAGATCCTAGGGTAAATTATCAAAAACTTGTAAATCAAATGCCAAATATGCTTGCTGAAGTTATAAACAAAGAGTTAGAAAAATTAAATTTAACAGTGCAATAAAAATTTAATCGTTGATTTGCCTAATGCGATCTTGTAGCTCTTCTATGCTTAAAAATTCTTGTCTTAATTCCTTTGCGATTTCATGCGCAGTTATAGGATCAAGACTTGATAAAATTCTTTTAAGCTCGTAAGTGATTTGCCATTTAGTCATTTCTTCTAGGTTGATATTTATTTGCATGAATTATCCTTTTATCGTAAGAAAAAATTGTCTGATTGTAGCGTGAATTTGATTAAAAAATGCTATCTTTTTAAAAACATATATTAAAGAAAGAAGTAGAAATTTAATTTAAATGATAATCACTTCTTCTTCTAATTTTATGCCAAATTCCTCAAAAACCTTTTTTTTAGCAAGTTCGATAAGAAAAATAGCATCATCAAAACTTGCATTTTTTTTATTGATCAAAAAATTTGCATGCTTGTCGCTTAACATCGCATCTCCTTTGCTAAAGCCTTTAAGTCCTACAGCCTCAATGAGTCTTCCTGCAAAATCTCCTTTTGGATTTTTAAAGATAGAGCCAAAGCTTGCTCCGCTAGGTTGATTGTTTCTTGCATTTTTTAAATTCTCATCTTTTATCTTATCAAAACCAAAACCGAGTTTAAATTCAGCCCAAAAAAAAGGCATATTTAAAGGGCAAAAGCGGTAACTAAAATCAATATTTTCGCGTAAAATTTCACCTTTTGAAGTGGCAATTTTGACTAAATTCTGACTGATGCACTCATCTTTAAGCCCCGCATTCATTTTTAAAAGTCCACCAAGCGTACCAGGAATTTTGCTAAGGTATTCAAAACCATAAAGATTATTTTCTTTGGAAAAACGATACATTTGACTTGCTTTTGTCTTACAACCTATGCGAAGATGTAAAAAGTCTTTATTTTGCTCTAAAATTTCAATAAAATTAAAATTATCGCTTAAAATTCCTATATTTTTAGGCTTAGGGCTTATAAGGAGATTGTTCGCACCGCCTATTAAAAAGCCATCAAATTCGCGAATTTGTTCTAAAACTTCGACCTCAAATTCGCCTCCAATCTTTACAGATGAATATTTCTTAAAATCGATAATCATTTGATAAAAGTTGGAATTTGATTTAAAATATTTTCGGTAAAATCAATCATTGTTGTAGTCATCCAAGGCATTAAAAAGATGATGACTATTACTACTAAGATGATTTTAGGCACAAAAGAAAGCGTCATTTCATTAATCTGTGTTGTAGCCTGAAAGATACTGATAATAAGCCCTGCGATAAGCCCCGCTAAAAGCATGGGCAAAGAAAGCAAAAGTGTGATTTTAAAGGTTTGCACTCCAAGAGCAACCAAGGTGCTTTCATCCATTTTAATCCTTTTTAAGAATTTCTAAATTCTTCATACTCGCTCGGGATAAGATAATCCTTAGCATGTATGATTTTATCATAAAATTTATAATCATATCCCAGTTTAAAAAGCACATCCGCTGCTTTAAATTGCGTTTCGCTCATGCAAATGGAGTTTTTATTGGCATATAAATTCAAATAAGTATCAAGTTTTTCCTCATTAACGCGGATTAAATTTCTTTCCATTAGCATAGGGGCCAAAATGCGGCGATTAGAATTTGCTATTTTTACAGCATTTGTAAGATCTCTTTCTATCTTGATAGCATCGCTAAGCGGCAAAGAGCGACGCAAAGCCATTCCACCCAAAGGTAGAGGTAAATTTTCTTGTGCAAGTTCTAGCCATATATCCCAAATTTCAGCTTCCACACAAAGACTACTGTCAAATTCTAAAATGCTTTCATGGATTAAAACCCCTGCATCCACTTCGCCGCTTAAAACTGCATTTTCAATTTCTAAGAAATTTTTATAAATGATTCTAGCTTCTGGATATTTCATACGAAAAATTAGAGCGTTGGTAGTGTTTGCGCCACTTAATGCAACTTTAAAATTTCTTTTTAAATGTGTATTTTGTTTTTTGATAAGTTTTGGCCCATAACCCTCACCAAAACTTACTGCGGTGCGCAAAAGAGCGTATTCTTTAGCAATTAAAGGATAAAGTCCAAACGAGATCGCTGTAGCATCAAATTCATTTTTTAAGGCTAAATCATTTAAAGTTTGTATATCTAAAGCCGTATTTTTATAGTCAAAATCATTCCCTATCCATCCTAGTTTAATTGCCATATACATAAAAATATCATCCGCATCGGGTGAATGTGCGATTGTAATTGTTTTTTTCATAGCTTTCCTAATTTTTAATGAAATAATTTTTATTCTATCAAAATAAACTATTATTTAATTTTATTTTGTTAAAATTCTAGCTAAAAATTTGCAATTTTTAAGGAAAATAATGGACGATAATAAGAAAAAATCGCTTGATGCCGCCTTAAAATCGCTCGATAAAGCTTTTGGCAAGGGCACTATTTTAAGGCTTGGAGATAAGGAAGTAGAGCAGATTGATAGCATAGGAACAGGTTCTGTAGGACTTGATCTTGCACTTGGTATAGGCGGAATTCCAAAAGGAAGAATTATTGAAATTTATGGGCCTGAAAGTTCAGGTAAAACAACTTTAACTTTGCATATTATAGCAGAGTGTCAAAAAGCGGGTGGGGTTTGTGCCTTTATCGATGCTGAGCATGCTTTGGATGTAAAATATGCTAAAAATTTGGGCGTAGATACAGATAATCTTTATATTTCTCAACCCGATTTTGGTGAGCAGGCTTTAGAGATCGTTGAAACCATAGCACGAAGTGGGGCTATAGATTTGATAGTTGTAGATAGCGTTGCAGCACTTACTCCAAAAGCTGAAATCGAAGGCGATATGGGAGATCAGCATGTAGGGCTTCAAGCAAGACTTATGTCTCAAGCATTAAGAAAGCTTACAGGAATTGTCCATAAAATGAATACAACCGTGATTTTTATCAACCAAATTCGTATGAAAATTGGCGCTATGGGTTATGGAACTCCTGAAACAACAACAGGAGGAAATGCACTCAAATTTTATGCTTCAGTGCGTTTAGATGTTAGAAAAGTAGCGACTTTAAAACAAAATGAAGAGCCTATTGGTAACCGTGTTAAAGTTAAAGTAGTAAAAAATAAAGTAGCACCTCCATTTAGACAAGCTGAATTTGATGTAATGTTTGGAGAGGGTTTAAGCCGTGAGGGTGAATTGATCGATTATGGTGTAAAACTTGATATAGTAGATAAAAGTGGTGCTTGGTTTTCTTATAAAGATAAAAAATTGGGTCAAGGTAGAGAAAATTCAAAAGCTTTCTTAAAAGAAAATCCAGAAATAGCTGATGAAATTACCAAAGAAATTCAAAATTCTATGGGTATAGAAGGCATGATTAGCAGTAGCGAAGATGAAGAAGGAGAAGAATAATGTTAGTAATTGAAGATGTTAGGGCATATGAAGTGCTTGATAGTAGAGGAAATCCAACTGTAAAAGCAGAAGTTGTACTTAGTGATGGGAGTATGGGTGCAGCTATAGTTCCAAGTGGTGCAAGTACAGGTTCTAAGGAGGCTTTAGAACTTCGTGATAATGATGAAAGATTTGGTGGAAAGGGTGTTTTAAAAGCAGTTTCTAATGTAAATGAAACTATAGCTGATGAAATTTTAGGACTTGATGCTTTAAATCAAGCTCAGCTTGATGATACTTTGCGTGAGCTTGATGGTACAAATAATTACTCAAAATTAGGCGCAAATGCGACCTTGGGAGTATCTATGGCAACAGCGCGTGCGGCGGCAAATGCTTTAGGAGTGCCTTTGTATCGTTATTTAGGGGGTGCAAATGCGAGTATTTTGCCTGTGCCAATGTGCAACATCATCAATGGTGGCGCCCACGCAAGCAATAATATAGACTTTCAAGAATTTATGATCATGCCTTTTGGTTTTACAAGCTTTAAAGAAGCTTTGCGTTCAGTTTGTGAAATTTATGCGATCTTAAAAAAAGAGCTTGCAAATTTAGGACATTCTACAGCTTTGGGCGATGAAGGAGGCTTTGCTCCAAATTTGGCTAACAATACAGAGCCTATTGATCTTTTAATGACTTGTATTAAAAAAGCAGGTTATGAAAATCGTGTTAAAATCGCTCTTGATGTGGCAAGTACTGAATTTTTTAAAGAAGGTAAATACCACATGGAGGGCAAAGCTTTTTCAAGTGAAGACTTAATTGAACGCTATGTGGAGCTTTGCGCAAAATATCCAATTTGCAGCATTGAAGATGGTTTAGCTGAAAATGATTTTGAGGGCTGGATCAAGCTTACTGAAAAATTAGGCAATAAAATTCAGCTTGTGGGCGATGATTTATTTGTAACAAATGAAGATATCTTAAGAGAAGGCATTATCAAAAAAATGGCAAATGCTGTGCTTATTAAACCAAATCAAATCGGAACTATTACTCAAACTATGAGAACTGTTCGTTTAGCACAAAGAAACAATTATAAGTGTGTGATGAGCCATAGAAGTGGCGAGAGTGAAGATGTTTTCATAGCAGATTTTGCTGTAGCTTTAAATACAGGACAAATCAAAACAGGGGCTTTGGCAAGAGGCGAAAGAACTGCAAAATACAATCGCTTGCTTGAAATTGAGCTTGAAAGTGATGAATATTTAGGAGAAAAACTCTGAGTGATTTACTCAAAGAATATGACGAAAGCACCAAGAAAAAGAGCTTTTATGCCCATCTTATAAAGATGGTTTTTTGGGCTTTTCTTGTCATTATAGGAGCTATTTATTTTGGAAATATGCTTTTTGGGCAGTATTCTTTAGATACCTTGCTTTCACTTGAAGCAACCAAAGAAGAATTGAATAAAAAAATATCTTTTCTCAAAGAGCAAAACGCCAAAGCACAAAAAGATTATTTTGAATTACAAGGATTATACCCCAATGAAAACTAAAATTTTAGGAATATTTTTAATTTTTATTTCTTTATTAAATGCTGAGGAAAATCCTTTCAAATCAGAGCAAAACATGAGTATGATTATGCCACCTGATTTTCAAAAAGAGGATATTAAATTTAATTCTAATGCAAGAGTTTTAAAAAGCGTAAGTTTTAATTATATTAATCTTGATGGAAGTGAAGAAGTATTAAATGTTGATATTAATAAAAGCATAGATTGGCACGATACTTATACTCTTGTCCGTACTAAGAGCCCAGATCCTTCAAAAGTTTTTGATGTTTCAGTAACTATACCTGAACGTAATGATTCTAAAAAAGAATCCAATGGTACAGCAAATATAGAAATACCGCTACAAGTTGATAAAATTTATGATTTTATATCTTATGCAGTGTATAAAAATAAAATCAAACTCAATACTAGTGATGAGCTTATTAGTGATTTTTCCATAGGTAATCCTAGTAAAATTGTAGTGGATTTTAAATCAGATCTAGTAAATCCTACTAAAAACATACGCATTAGTAATTCTCTTTTTAAGCGTATAGATTTTGGCTCTCATAAGGGGTATTATAGACTTGTGATATATTTGGATGGAAATTATAATTACAATATCCAAAAAGATGCTACAGGATATATGATCAATCTATTGTGATGAGAATTTTTGTTTTTTTATGGTGTGTTAGTTTTGCTTTTGCTAGCGATATTTTACTTTTAAGCAAGATAAGTGAACAAGAAATTCAAAATAAGAATTTTAATGGCTGTTTAATGAGTGAAAAGCTTGATGGAGTCAGAGGAATTTGGGAAGTGGGAAAATTTAAAACCCGCCAAGATAATCCAATTTATACTCCTTCTTATTTTACTTATAATTTTCCTAGCTTTAAGCTTGATGGGGAGCTTTGGATAGCTAGGGCTAAATTTGATGAGGTGTCAGCTTTAATTCGTGGCGATAATCTAGACTCAAGCCTTTGGAAAAGTGTTACTTATAATGTTTTTGATGTACCCAATGCTTGTGAAGAATTTAAACTCACTTCTTGTACTTTAAGCAACCGCCTTAAGGTTTTAGAGCAGTATTTGCAACAAAATCCCAATCCTTATATAAAAATCATAAAGCAAATTCCTATAAAAGATCAAGAGCATTTAAAAGAATTTTATAAAGATATTGTCTTAAATAAGGGCGAAGGTGTAGTTATACGCAAGGATCTTGCTCCTTATGAAAAAGGCAGAAGTAAAAACGCTTTTAAATTAAAACCTTATGAAGATGCTGAATGTAAAGTCATAGGTTATACTGAAGGTAAGGGTAAATTCCAAGGTAAAATCGGCGCTTTACTCTGTCAAATGCCAAATGATAGGGTGATTAGAATAGGCAGTGGTTTAAAAGATAAAGATAGGGAAAATCCACCTAAAATAGGCTCTATTGTTACTTATAAATTTAATGGGTTGACTAAAAATTCCTTACCGCGTTTTCCAGTTTTTTTACGCATAAGGGATTAAAATTCTTGACTTTGTTTTCTTTTTCTGATATAATACCTACTTTTTTCGGGGTGTAGCGCAGTCTGGTTAGCGCACTTGGTTTGGGACCAAGGGGCCGAAGGTTCGAATCCTTTCACCCCGACCATTTTTTATAAATTTATACAAAATGGTGAGTGTAGCTCAGTCGGTTAGAGCATCAGATTGTGGTCCTGAGGGTCGTGGGTTCAATTCCCATCACTCACCCCACTAAGCGTTCGTAGCTCAACTGGATAGAGCAACAGACTTCGGATCTGTAGGTTATGGGTTCAATTCCTATCGGGCGCACCACCAAATTTTTATATGCGTTCATAGCTCAGCTGGATAGAGCAACGGCCTTCTAAGCCGTAGGTCAGAGGTTCGAATCCTCTTGAGCGTACCATACTAGCGGATGTGGTGAAATTGGCAGACACGCCAGACTTAGGATCTGGTGCAGCAATGCGTGAAGGTTCAAGTCCTTTCATCCGCACCACAATTTAAAATTATATCTCCCTTAAATTAGCGCAATCGTCTTTTTCTTTACAAAATAAAAAATTTCATTTTGTTTTAAATTTTATTTCGATTTTTAGAAAATTAATCATTTTTATTAAAAAATTTGATAAAATTTTTTAAGTTTATAAAATGAATTTTTAATTTAAAAATTTCAATACCATATAAAATTAAAGAGAAAAGTATGCAAAGAATAGTTGTAAAAGTAGGCTCTCATGTGATCAGCGATGAGAATCTTTTAAATTTAAAGCGCTTTGAGAATTTGGTGGCTTTTTTGACCAAATTAATGCAAAAATATGAAGTTATTTTAGTTACTTCAGCTGCTATTTCAGCAGGATGTACCAAGCTTCATATAGATAGAAAAAATTTAATTAATAAACAAGTTTTAGCTGCGATAGGACAACCTTTTTTAATCAGCGTTTATAATGAATTTTTAGCCAAATTTGGCAAAATGGGTGGACAAATTTTGCTTACAGGAAAAGATTTTGATTCAAGAAAGGCGACTAAGCATGCTAAAAATGCTATTGATGCGATGATTGATTTAGGAATTTTGCCTATTATTAATGAAAATGATGCCACAGCTATTGAAGAGATTGTTTTTGGTGATAATGATAGTTTAAGTGCCTATGCGACGCATTTTTTTGAAGCTGATTTGCTTGTGATTTTAAGTGATATTGACGGTTTTTATGATAAAAATCCTAGTGAATTTAGCGATGCAAAGCGTTTGGAAAGGGTTGAATTTATCAAAGAAGAATGGCTTAATGTGAGTGTTAAAACAGGAAGCGAGCACGGAACAGGCGGTATAGTTACTAAGCTAAAAGCAGCTAAATTTTTATTAGAAAATCATAAAAAAATGTTTTTAGCAAGTGGTTTTGATTTAAGTGTTGCAAAGGCATTTTTGCTAGAAAATAAACAAATAGGCGGAACTTTATTTGAGTGATTATAAATTTTTATTTTTCCTTAAGTTTTGAAGAGTAAAATAAATTATGCGCATAATTCATAATATTAAGAAGAAATGATGAAAAAGTCAGTAAAAATACTTCTTTCAGTTGCTACTTTTGCATACGATCCTTATACTTGCTCTTTGCAAAATTTAATTAATCCAGGTAGCTGCAATCCTAATTTAGTGCCTAATGATGAGTATGCTTGCTAGGCTTTACCTAATGTTAGAGTAAATGGCGAGCCTGTTTGTGTGGAGTATTATTAATGTCTATTTTAGTAAATGCTGTAGATACTTTTTATTCTACTAAAAATGAAGCTGTATTTTCAGCTTCTAAAAGTGAAAATATAAAAAGAAATGTCGCAGATTTTAATACTGATAATAATACAAAAAATTCCGTGTATTTTTTTAGTGATGATAAAGAAATTTCTTTGAATTTAAGCAATGAAAGCATGGAACTTTTGACAAATCATTTTAGCGCAAATGATTTTTTAAAACTTTCTAATGGAAATATAGGCTTAAGCGGAAAAGCAGCCGCTTTTGTAGAAGGCTGGTATAAAGATATTATGATAAATAGAAATTTTTTAAATGCCGATAGGGATAAAAATGGCAGAATAGAAAATAACGAGCATTTATCTTTAAAAAATTCAGTAGAAGATGTCGCAAAAAATCAAGATTTAAGTAAGAATTTTGGGGCAGTTGTTTTAAGAATGACTCAAAGTACAACAGGCTATGTTGAAAATACAATTAGCGATAAAAGCTTAAGTATAGAAGCACTTATAGATGAAAGTATAAAAAGTGATAGAAATTTTGATGGGATTATTACGAGGCTTGAGTATTCTGCTAAAGGCGGTACAGATATGCAAGGCTATACGAATTGGGCTATAGATGCTTTAAATGATATTTTAGATGATAGCGATAAAGCCAAAAATTCATTTAGTTGTCGATCCTACAAGCAAAATTTGGCATTCGTATGCAGGCAAAACATTAAATGAGGTTAAGGCTTACTATGATAATCCTTTTAGAGCGACGAGTGGAACTTCTGCTTCTGGTTTTTTAAATATAGTGATTGAAGAACCAAGAATTTTACCAAGTAATGATTTAGAAAATGAAAAAGAGCAATTGCTTAATGAATTTCCTGAATTTAGAGCTTTGATACAAAACAATCCCAATATTACAAAAGAAAAACTTTTAAAACTTAAAAATCAGCAAAGAATCACACACAATTATCAAGATCATCAAAAACAAGATTTGCAAAAAGAATTTACACAAAATTTCTTTAAAACAGATCTTAAGGCCTAAATTCCCTTAAAAAATTCGGCAATTTCCGCATTTAACCTTACAAAATTTTTATAAAGATTCACCCCGTTTTGACTGGATTGAGTTAGCTTTAAAATCAAATTTGTTATAATCAAAACCTTGAATTTTATATAAAGCGAAATGATGAAAAAAATTATTTTTATGGGCACACCAAGCTATGCAACTTGTATTTTAAAAGCTCTTTTAGAAGATGAAAATTTTGAGCTTTTAGCGCTTTTTACTCAGCCTGATAAAGCTGTGGGTAGAAAGCAGATTTTAACACCAAGTGATACTAAAGCATTTTTGCTTCAAAAAGCTCCACAAATTCCTATTTTTACCCCAAATTCTTTAAAGGATGAGAGCGTTATAGAGCAAATTTGTGCTTTAAAGCCTGATTTTATAGTAGTTGCTGCTTATGGAAAAATTTTACCTAAGGCTATTTTAGATATAGCTCCTTGTATCAATCTACACGCTTCGCTTTTGCCTAAATACCGAGGCGCTAGTCCAATACAAAGCGCGATTTTAAATGCTGATGAAAAAAGCGGGGTTTGCACGATGCTTATGGAAGAAGGACTAGATACAGGAGCTGTGCTTGAGAGCGTAGAATGCGATATAAGAGATAAAAATGTAAATGAAGTTTTTGAAATTTTAGCAAATTTAGCAGCAAAGCTTACTCTTTCTACTCTTTTAAATTATGAAAAACTCCTTCCAAAAAAACAAGATGAAAGCTTAGCTACACATTGTAAAAAGATCAAAAAAGAAGATGGGCTTGTGAGTTTAGATAATGCAAGAGAAATTTATCAAAAATATCTAGCTTTTACACCTTGGCCCGGGGTTTTTTTAGAAAATGGTTTGAAATTTATAGAACTTGAGCTTGTGGATGAGTTGAAGCAAAATGCCAAAATGGGCGAAATTTTAGAACTTGAAAAGGAAAGCTTTTTACTTGCTTGCAAACAAGGAATTTTACGCATTAAAAAACTTCAAGAAAGTGGAAAAAAAGCTCTTGATGGCAGAACTTATTTAAATGGAAAAAGGCTTAAAAGTGCAGATAGCTTGTGTTGAAAGTATTGATTCTACCCATCTTTTTTTATGCGAGCAAATTCGCAGTGGCAAAATCAATGAAAATTTTGCCCTTTATGCCTTAAATCAGACAAAGGGTGTGGGTAGTAGAGAAAATTCATGGCAAAGTTCTAGCGGAAATTTACATCTTTCTTTTTGCATTAAAGAAGGCGATTTGCCAAGCGATTTGCCCTTGGCTTCTGTGAGTATTTATTTTGCTTATTTGTTAAAGGAAATTTTACAAGAAAAAGGTTCTAGAATTTGGCTTAAATGGCCCAATGATTTATATTTAGATGATAAAAAAGTGGGAGGGGTAATAAGCACTAAAATTTCAGATTTTATAGTGGGCGGCATGGGTTTAAATTTAAAATTTGCTCCCCATGATGCAGCTTTGTGTGATGTTGAAATTTTGCTTAAAGATTTGATACAAGAGTTTTTACAAAGACTAGAGAAAAAATTTTTATGGAAGCATATTTTTAGCAAGTATATGTTAGAATTTGAAAAATCAAGACAATTTAGTGTCCATTATGAAGGTAAGGTATTTTCACTTGAAAATGCTTTTTTATATGAGGATGGATCAATTTTACTAGGCGATAAAAGGGTGTATAGTTTAAGATGAGTGAGATTATTACTATAGCAAATCAAAAAGGTGGAGTAGGTAAAACTACAACAGCTGTGAATTTAGCGGCATCTTTGGCGGTAGCTGAAAAAAAAGTTCTTTTAATTGATGTGGATCCACAAGCAAATGCTACAACAGGCTTGGGTTTTAATCGCAATAATTATGAATATAATATTTATCATGTTTTTATAGGTAGAAAAAAACTTTCTGATATTATTTTAAAAACAGAATTACCCCAACTTCATCTAGCTCCTTCAAATATAGGTCTTGTAGGCATAGAGCAAGAACTTGCAAAAGGCGAAAATAACGAAAAAAAAATGATACTCAAAAACCAAATTCAAGAAGTACTTGATGAGTATGATTTTATTATCATCGATTCTCCGCCCGCACTTGGAAGTATCACTATCAATGCTTTTGTTGCTAGCGATAGTGTTATCATACCTATACAATGCGAGTTTTATGCGCTTGAAGGTGTGGCAATGGTTTTAAATACGATTAAAATTATTAAAAAAACTATCAACCCCAAATTAAAAGTGCGAGGATTTTTACCGACTATGTATAGCTCGCAAAATAATCTTTCTAAAGATGTTGTAGAGGATTTAAAGCAAAATTTTAAAAAGCAACTTTTTACCATAAATGGCAATGAAGATGATTTTATTGTTATCCCTCGTAATGTAAAACTAGCTGAAAGCCCAAGCTTTGGAAAGCCTATCATACTTTATGATATCAAATCTCCTGGTTCTTTGGCTTATCAAAATTTAGCATATTCGATTTTAGGATAAAACAATGGGTCTTAATAAAAATAGAGGTTTGAGCACCTTAATGGGGGATGTAGGAGAAGTTTATAGTAGAGAACTAGGTCTTGATAAAAACCAAGTGAGTCTTGTAGAAATTTCAAAAATTACTCCAAATCCTTTTCAGCCAAGAAAAACTTTTGATGAAGCAGCTTTAAATGAACTTGCAAATTCTATAAAAGAGCATGGATTAATACAACCTATAATCGTACTTAAAAAAAATGATAGTTTTATCTTGGTAGCCGGTGAAAGAAGGCTTAGAGCTACTCAAATTTTAGGCAAAGAAAATATACTGGCCTTTGTGTCAGACAGCGATGAGAGCAAGCTTAGAGAATTAGCACTCATAGAAAATATACAAAGAGAAAATTTAAATCCTATCGAACTTGCAAATTCTTACAAAGACTTAATAGAGGTTTATAATATCACTCAAGAAAATTTAGCCGAACTTATCCATAAAAGCAGAACCCAAATCACAAATACTTTAAGACTTTTAAATTTAGATCCTAAAACTCAAGATCTCATAGCAAGTGGTAAAATTTCACAAGGACACGCTAAGGTTTTAGTAGGCTTAGATAAAGAAGATGAAAAAGTACTTGTAGACAGTATTTTGGGGCAAAAACTCAGCGTAAGAGACACGGAAAGACTTGTTCAAAAGGTTAAGAATAAAGAAAACACAGAAGATGTAGAATTTGAAAATTCTATGCAAAGTTTAAAACAGACTTTAAATAAATTAGGATTTGCATCTAAAAACAATAAAAAGGAACTCATTATTCGTTTGGACAATATTGAAAAAATTAAAAAACTGACTGAAATTCTCAATAAATTTTAACAAAGTATTAGTTTTTATTTGTTACAATAAAAGACTTATAATACCCCAAAGGAGATCTATGTTTGAAGATATGCATCCTTCCATAATGCTTGCTACTATGGCTATTTTTTTAGCTATGATAGTGATTTTAAACACTATGCTATACAGGCCCCTTTTGAAATTTATGGATGAAAGAAATGATTCTATAAAAAACGACGAAAACAAAGTCAAAGAAAATTCACAAGAAATGTTAGGAGCAAACGACGAGGTTGAGGCAATTCATGTGAGTACAAGAGAAGAAATCCATAAAATCAAACAAAATGCCATCAATGCAGCCAAAGAGGAAGCTCAACAAGCTATAAAAGCTAAAAAGGAAGAGTTAGAGCGTAAAATGGCTAACTTCTATACTGAATTAGTATCTCAAAAAAAAGAACTTCAAGATCATTTGTCAGCACACTTGCCTGACCTTAAACAAGCTTTGCAAAATAATATTAAACAGCACTAATTAAGGAGAAAGATGAAAAAGCTATTTTACTTTATTTTTTTACTGCCTTTATGTGCCTTTGGTGCATCTAATGGTAGCGGAGAGTATGATATTGTTCCAAGAACAATAAATTTCTTAATTTTTGTAGCTATATTGTATTATTTTGTAGCAAATCCTTTTAAAGCTTTTTATAAAAACAGAATTTTAAGAATTTCTTTAAAATTAGACGAAATTCAAAAGAAGCTTTTGGAAAGCAAGGCAAAAAAACTTGACACAATGAAAAAGCTTGAAGAAGCTAAAGCAAATGCAGCAGCAGCTTTAGTTGTGGCAAAAAAAGAAGCAGAGGTGCTTGCTCAAAAAATTAAAGAAGAAACTCAAAATGAGCTTGCTTTACTTGAGAAGCATTTTGAAGAGCAAAAAGACTATGAATTTAGAAAAATGGAAAAAGAGGTTGTGTCTTTAACTCTTAAAGAGATTTTTGAAGATTCAAATATTGCTTTAAAACAGAATGAAATCATTGATATTATGATGAAGAAGGTGTCTTAATGAATGATCTAATAGCTAAAAGATACGCAAAAGCTATAGCCTTAAGAGCAGATATTTCAGAATTTTATGATAATTTGTTTGTTTTAAGTTCGGCTTTTGCTTCGCCTAAATTTAAAAATATCATAGAATCAAATCAAATTCAAAAAGAAAAAAAATTAGAATTTGTTATTTCTTTAATAGAAAAAGCTAGTCCTAGTTTTAACAACTTTTTAAAACTATTAGCAGAAAATTCAAGACTTTCTTGCATTCCTCAAATTGCTAAAGAGCTTGAAAGACAAAAATCTTTTAAAGAAAATATTTTTTTAGGGACTGTTTATTCTAAAGAAGTATTAAGCGAAGATAATATCAAAGAGCTTGAAAATAGACTTAGTACTAAGTTTGGTGTTAAAATTAAACTACAAAATAAAGTAGGTTTAAATGAAGGTGTGAAAATTTCACTAGAAGAATTAGGTTATGAAATTTCTTTTTCAATGAAAGCTCTTCAAAACAAGATGAGCGAATATATACTCAAAATTATTTAAGGAGAATGTGTAATGAAATTTAAAGCTGATGAAATCAGTTCTATCATAAAAGAAAGAATCGAAAATTTTGATTTAAATTTAGAGATTGAAGAAACAGGAAAAATTATTTCAGTAGCTGATGGTGTGGCTAAGGTTTATGGTCTTAAAAATATTATGGCCGGTGAAATGGTAGAATTTGACAATGGCGATAAAGGTATGGCATTAAACCTTGAAGAAAGTAGCGTGGGTATAGTTATACTTGGAAAAGGAGAAGGCTTAAAAGAAGGTACTTCTGTAAAACGCCTTAAAAAACTTCTTAAAGTTCCAGTAGGGGAAGCTCTTATCGGTCGTGTGGTGAATGCACTTGGTGAACCAATTGACGCTAAAGGTGTTATCAATAGTAATGAATTTAGATTTGTAGAAGAAAAAGCTAAAGGTATCATGGCTAGAAAAAGTGTACATGAACCTTTACATACAGGGATTAAAGCTATAGATGCATTGGTGCCAATTGGTCGTGGCCAAAGAGAGCTCATCATAGGCGATAGACAAACAGGTAAAACTACTGTAGCTGTAGATACTATCATTTCTCAAAAAGGACAAGGAGTTGTTTGTATTTATGTAGCCATAGGACAAAAGCAAAGCACAGTGGCTCAAGTTGTAAAAAGACTTGAAGAGCATGGAGCTATGGATTATACTATAGTTGTAAATGCGGGTGCTTCGGATCCAGCAGCACTTCAATACCTAGCACCTTATACAGGTGTAACTATGGGTGAGTTTTTTAGAGATAATGCAAAACACGCTTTAATTGTTTATGATGATTTGAGTAAGCATGCTGTGGCTTATCGTGAAATGTCTTTGATTTTACGCCGTCCTCCAGGTCGCGAGGCTTATCCTGGTGATGTTTTCTATCTTCACTCAAGACTTTTAGAAAGAGCTAGTAAATTAAATGATGAGTTAGGTGCGGGTTCTTTAACAGCTTTACCAATCATCGAAACTCAAGCGGGCGATGTTTCAGCTTATATTCCAACCAATGTTATTTCGATCACTGATGGACAAATTTTCTTAGAAACTGATTTATTTAACTCAGGAATTCGTCCAGCTATCAATGTGGGTCTATCGGTTTCTCGTGTGGGTGGTGCGGCTCAAATTAAAGCAACTAAACAAGTTTCAGGAACTCTAAGACTTGATCTTGCACAATATAGAGAACTCCAAGCTTTTGCTCAATTTGCAAGTGATTTGGATGAGGCAAGTAGAAAACAACTTGAACGCGGACAAAGAATGGTTGAGTTATTAAAACAACCTCCTTATTCTCCACTTAGTGTTGAAAAACAAGTGGTTTTAATTTTTGCGGGAACAAAAGGTTATTTGGATGATGTAGCTGTTTCAAAAATCAGAGAATTTGAAGATGGAATTTATCCATTTATAGAAGCAAAATATCCAGATCTTTTTGAGCAAATTCGTTCGAAAAAAGCTTTAGATGCAGAGTTAGAAGAGAAATTAGCTAAAGCAATAAACGAGTTTAAAGCAAACCATTTATAAGGTTCTTTTATGTCTAATTTAAAAGAAATTAAAAGAAAAATAAAAAGCGTCCATAATACGCAAAAAACAACCAATGCGATGAAGCTTGTTTCTACTGCCAAATTAAAAAAGGCAGAAGAAGCAGCAAAAAGATCTAGAGTTTATGCGCAAAAAATCGATGAGATTTTAAGTGAAATTTCTTTTCAAGTCAATAAGATTGTTCACAATGAAGAGGATTCAAGATTTGTTTTATTTCATAAGAAAAATCAAATCAAAAATGTAGATCTGATCTTTATAACAGCAGATAAAGGACTTTGTGGCGGTTTTAATATCAAAACCCTAAAGGCTGTAAGCGAACTTTTAAAAGAATATGAAGAAAAAAATATCAATGTTCGCTTAAGAGCTATTGGAAAAACAGGAATTGAGTATTTTAATTTTCAAAAAATAGAGCTTTTAGAAAAATATCTTGGCTTGAGCTCAAGTCCTGATTATGATAAAGCTTGCTCTGTTATTCAAGCTGCTGTAGATGATTATTTAAATGGAATAACTGATGAAGTTGTTCTAGTGCATAATGGATATAAAAATATGATCACACAAGAATTAAAAATTTCTCATCTAATCCCAGTAGAGCCAAAGCAAATTGAAGGAAACTCGAATTCGCTTTTAGAACTTGAACCTGAAGATACAGATCTCTTGGGAGATTTGATGAAAACATATTTTGAATACAATATGTATTATGCATTAATTGATTCTTTGGCTGCAGAACATAGTGCGAGAATGCAGGCTATGGATAATGCCACCAATAATGCAAAAGCTAGGGTTAAACAGCTTAATTTAGCTTACAATAAAGCAAGACAAGAATCTATCACTACTGAACTTATTGAAATTATCAGTGGTGTTGAGTCAATGAAATAGTAAAATTTTTAAGGAGAGTATAAATAATGCAAGGATTTATTTCACAAGTATTAGGTCCAGTTGTTGATGTAGATTTTAACGACTATTTGCCTCAAATTAATGAAGCCATTGTTGTAAATTTTGAAAGTGAAGGCAAAAAACAAAAACTTGTTTTAGAAGTAGCAGCACACTTGGGCGATAATAGAGTTAGAACTATTGCTATGGATATGACAGATGGCTTGGTAAGAGGACTTAAAGCAGAAGCTTTGGGTGCTCCTATTAGCGTTCCTGTGGGTGAAAAAGTTTTAGGAAGAATTTTTAATGTTACGGGAGATTTGATCGATGAAGGTGAAGAAATTTCTTTTGATAAAAAATGGGCAATTCATAGAGATCCACCAGTTTTTGAAGATCAAAGCACAAAAAGTGAGATTTTTGAAACAGGGATTAAAGTTGTGGATTTACTTGCTCCTTATGCAAAAGGTGGTAAAGTAGGTCTTTTTGGTGGTGCAGGTGTTGGTAAAACTGTTATTATTATGGAGCTTATTCACAATGTTGCATTTAAACATAGCGGCTATTCTGTATTTGCAGGTGTAGGTGAGAGAACTCGTGAAGGAAATGACCTTTATAATGAAATGAAAGAAAGTAATGTTTTAGACAAAGTTGCTCTATGTTATGGACAAATGAATGAACCACCAGGGGCAAGAAATCGTATTGCTTTAACAGGTTTAACAATGGCTGAGTATTTTAGAGATGAAATGGGTCTTGATGTGCTTATGTTTATTGATAATATCTTTAGATTTTCACAATCAGGTTCTGAAATGTCAGCACTTTTAGGAAGAATTCCATCAGCTGTGGGTTATCAACCAACCCTAGCAAGTGAAATGGGTAAATTCCAAGAAAGAATTACTTCAACTAAAAAAGGATCAATTACTTCAGTTCAAGCAGTTTATGTTCCAGCAGATGACTTAACAGACCCAGCTCCAGCAACTGTTTTTGCTCACTTAGATGCTACAACTGTTTTAAATAGATCTATTGCTGAAAAAGGTATTTATCCTGCGGTTGATCCACTTGACTCAACTTCAAGAATGCTTGATCCTCAAATTATTGGCGAAGAGCACTATAAAGTTGCGCGTGGTGTTCAATCTGTACTTCAAAAATATAAAGATTTGCAAGATATCATTGCAATTTTGGGTATGGATGAATTAAGCGAAGAAGATAAATTGATCGTTGAAAGAGCAAGAAAAATTGAAAAATTCTTATCACAACCATTCTTCGTTGCAGAAGTATTTACGGGTAGCCCTGGAAAATATATTTCTCTTGAGGAAACCATTGCAGGCTTTAAGGGAATTTTAGAAGGTAAATACGATCACTTACCAGAAAATGCTTTCTATATGGTGGGTAATATTGACGAAGCTATTGCAAAAGCAGATAAACTGAAAGGTTAATTTATGGACAATTTAATCAGTTTTGAAATAGTTACACCTATGGGTGTGATTTATCAAGGGGAGGTAAAATCAGTTACCTTGCCAGGAAGTGAAGGAGAATTTGGAGTACTTAAAGGACATGCTGCTTTAGTTTCATCTTTAAAATCTGGTGTAATTGATATAGAAAAAGCTGATTTAAATCATGAATTAATCGCAATTGATGCAGGTCATGCTAAGGTAGATGAAGATAAGATCAGTGTTTTGGCTAAGGGCGCGGTTTGGATTTCAGGTTCTAGCGAAAGCGAAATCGAAAAAAATCTTGAAAGCGCTAAAGAATTAATCAAATCTATGAGTTCAGACAATACAGCTTTAGCTGCTACCTTTTCAAAGCTTGACAATGCAAAGGTTAGGTAGATGAATTTTGAAGCGATATTTCAGTTTTTTGGAAGTTCAAGCATAATTACTTATATAGTCTTAGCTTGGCTTTCCTTATATTTTATACTTTCTTTTTTTATACTTTTTTCAAGAGTGACTTATTTGGCAGCTTGGAAAAATAAAGAAAAAGAAAGTTTAGAAGCTCTACTCTTGGGAGAAAAAGATTTGAGTAGAACGCGTTCTATTTTAAGAAAGTGCACAGATACTAGTTTATCACATCTTGAGATTTACAAAAATTTAGCAAGTCGTCGCGCATCCAATGGGCTTACTTGGCTTAGTATAGTAGCTTCAACCTCTCCATTTATAGGACTTTTTGGGACTGTTATTTCTATACTTGAGACTTTTGGTGGTTTAGGGACGCAAAATTCTTTAAGTATTATTGCACCTAAGATCAGTGAAGCTTTAGTTGCCACAGGCTGTGGTATTTTGGTTGCTATTCCTGCTTATACTTTTCATCTTATTATTAAAAGAAAGGCTTTTGAGCTCTTAAGTATAATTGATAGTGAGATTAAAGTTATTAGTTCTAACAAATAGGATTTAAGATATGCCATTTGACGATGAGAAGCCAGAGCTTAATATAACTCCTTTGGTTGATATCATGCTTGTTTTATTGGCTATTTTAATGGTAACAGCTCCAAGCATTACTTATGAAGAAAAAATCAATCTTCCTCAAGGAAGTCAAAAATCCACAAGTGCTCCTAGTGTTAAAAGCTTAATTGTTAGTATTAATGCTAAAAAAGAGATATTTTTAAATCAAGAAAAATATAGTTTTGTAAGCTTTGCAGATAATCTTGCGCAAAAAAAAGCACAATTTAATACCGACGAACCGGTATTTATTAGGGCTGATAAGAGTTTAAAATACGATGATGTTATTTTTGTTTTAAAAAGTATTAAAAATTTGGGCTTTAATAAAGTCGCCTTGCAAACAGAATAAGCTATGAAAGAATATGGTCTAGGCAAGATAAATTCATTTTTGCTTGCTGTTGCGGTTTATGTTTTTATTATAATTCTTATTTTTTTTAGACTCGTAACCCACATACAACCTGCAATCCAATATACGGATATTCAAGATAGTTTTATCGACATAGAGCTTATGGAACCCTCAAAAAAAGTCGTAAATGAGCAAAGCGCTCCTAAAGATATTCAAAAACCTGCCCAAGAGCTTGATATTGAAAAACTTTTTGCACAAACTACAAACAAAGCAGTAAAAACTGAAGATGTGGATCAAAAAGCCAGCAATTTTAATGAGCTTTTTGGTAGTATCAAAGAGATACAAGAGGAAAAAACTACTAAAATACAATCAAGCGCTAAATCAGAAACAACAAGCAGTTCAAAAACTCAAGCTTCAGAGCTTGTAAAGCAATTAAACGATAGCTTACTTGAAGAAGAAAGTATCAATCAAGGCGAAAGTATTAAAAATCAAAAGACAGGGATTTATGATGAGTTTTTGGGAAAGGTGGTGCGCACCATCACCCAAAGATGGAGACAATATCATCCTAATAGTGAAAATATTTCAGTCAAGGTAAAAATTTTTATTGATGAAAATGGAAATTTTGGCTATACTTCAGTCGAAAAAAGCGGAAATTCTTTATACGACGCAAAAGTAGCCGAATTTTTAGAAAACCAAAAAGGTAAATTTATAGCCTATCCACCTCAAAATAAAAGCATAAGTATTACTATGAATTTAAAAGATGAGGCGCAAATTCAAAAATAATTGAGGAGTAAAAATGAAAAAAATTGTAACAGTATTTTTAATTTTTTTAGGAATACTTTGGGCAGAAGATCCTGTGATTGATGTCGTAAATTCAGGCGTAGTCTTACCAAAAATCATTGTTAAAGACAATTCGAATTTAAGTGATATTAATTTAAAGCGTAGTTTTTATAATATCATTGTAAATGACTTGAAAGTAAGTTCAAATTTTGAAGTTGTAAGTGATGCAAGTTCAGAAGCTGCAAATTACACTTTTGAATACGATTTGAGTAAAAATGGCAATGCTTTAAATTTGCATGTTAAGATCAAAGCAGGAGGCTTGGAAAAATCAAGTCAAACCTATGCTTTAAATAGTGTAGAGCAGTATCCTTTTTTGGCCCACAAAAGCGTAAAAGCTTCGGTAAATGCATTAGGACTTGCTCCTGTTGAATGGATGGATCATAAAATTTTAATTGCCAGAAATTCAAGCTCTAAAAAAAGTCAAATTATCATGGCCGATTATACTTTAACATATCAAAAAGTAATCATTGATGGAGGATTGAATTTATTTCCTAAATGGGGAAATAAAGAGCAAAGTATTTTTTACTATACCGCATACGATCATGATAGACCAACGCTTTATCGCTATGACTTAAGAACTAATAAAGCAAGTAAAATTTTAGCAAGTGGAGGTATGGTTGTAGCAAGCGATGTAAGCTTAGATGGTAGTAAGTTACTTGTGACTATGGCTCCAAAAGATCAACCTGATGTTTATTTGTATGATTTAAATTCTAAAAATTTAACTCAACTTACGAATTATTCAGGCATAGATGTAAATGGAAACTTTATAGGCGTAGATGATAGTAAATTTGTTTTTGTTAGCGATCGCTTGGGTTATCCTAATATTTTTATACAAAATCTCAATAATGGATCTGCCGAACAAGCAGTTTTTCATGGTAAAAATAATTCTGCAGTTTCAACCTATAAAGATTTTTTAGTATATTCTAGTCGTGAGCCAAATCAAGTAGGTGTTTTTAATATTTATTTAATGTCAATCAATAGCACAGGTATTCGTCAATTTACCGCAAATGGAAAGAATTTATTTCCTAGATTTTCAAGTGATGGTGGTAGTATAGTTTTTATCAAATATCTCGGAGCACAGAGTGCTTTAGGTGTTATTCGTGTTAATGCAAACAAGACTTTTTATTTTCCATTAAAAGTTGGGAAAATTCAGTCTATTGATTGGTAAAAATTTGTAATTTTTGGTTAAATTTAATTAATTTTAGATATAATGCTAACAATTTATTAACTTTGAAAGGTCATAAATGAAAAAAATTCTTTTTAGTTCTATTGCAGCATTTGCATTGGTTATCAGTGGTTGTAGCACAAAAAGCACTAGCGTAAGTGGTGATACAAGTGTAGATTCGAATCGTGGAACAGGTGGTAGTGATGGTTGGGATATTGATTCAAAAATTTCTCAACTTAATGATACTTTAGGAAAAGTATATTTTGATTTTGATAAATTTAATATCCGCCCAGATATGCAAAATGTTGTTAATACAAATGCTAATATCTTCAACAATGAAGTAAGCGGTGTAAGCATTACTGTTGAAGGTAATTGCGATGAGTGGGGAACAGATGAGTATAATCAAGCTTTAGGTTTAAAAAGAGCAAAAGCAGTTAAAGAAGCTTTAATTGCTCAAGGTGTAAATTCTGACAGAATTGCTGTTAAAAGCTATGGTGAAACAAATCCAGTATGCACAGAAAAAACAAAAGCTTGCGATGCTCAAAATCGTCGTGCAGAATTTAAACTATCAAGATAATTGATGAAAAAAATATTCTCAGTAGCTCTTATCGGAGCTACTTTACTTTATGCAGAAAGCTCTGCTTTTGGTGCAGGAGATTTAACCAGTAATTCCCCCTATGGTTTAACATCAAGTGAAAAATTACTCAAGGAAAAATTAGATACTTTAAGCAATAATAATGTTCAAGCAAATTCTAGAATTAATGAGATTGAACAAAGAGTTGAAGGATTGCAAAGTACTTTAGAGGGTATAAATTCGCAGTATGCCAAATCCAATTCTAGATTAACGCAACTTGAAACCCGTTTTGAAGCTATGGAAAATAATTTAAGCACAGAACTTCAAAATTTAAAAGCTTATGTTGAAGAAAGTAGAAAAATTCAAGATACTAACAATAAGCAAATTAAGAAAATTTTAACCGAATTAAGTTCTTTGGTTGATTCTATTAACGCAAATTATGTGTCTAAAGATGACTTAAATAGTACGAATTTAAGTATCAAAAATACAGTTGTTGTACCTCTATCGATCGATGATAAAAACATAACTTCTAGCGATGAAAACAATGCCAGTGTTGCTCCAGTGCAAGAAAAAGAAGTTAAACAAATAGATGATTCTTGGAAAAAGAAAAAAAATAACGAAATTTTAGACTTGGCTATCAAAGATTTAAATAATAATTCTTATGAGAATAGCAAAATTAAGTTAAACTATCTCATATCAAAACAATACAAACCTGCAAGGGCAAATTTTTGGTTAGGAGAAATTGAGTATAAGCAAAAGAAATACAATAATGCTATTGCTTATTATAAAAAAAGTTCTGCTTTGAGCACCAAAGGGGATTATTTTCCAAAGCTTTTATATCACACAGCGATTTCTCTTGATAAGATAGGAGATCCAAAAACAGCTAATGGGTTTTATAAGGCTTTAAAGACAAATTATCCTAATTCACCGGAAGCAAAAGCTTCCCCCAATAGAAAATAATATCAAGGAGAAAAAATGGCTATAGAAAAAAATAGCGTAGTTTCAATGTTTTATGAACTAAAAGATGCAAATACAAATGAAGTTTTAGAATCAAATTTATATGCTCAACCGATTTCTTTTATCTTAGGCAAAGGGCAAATTTTAGAAGCTTTAGAAGAAGAAGTGATGAAGCTTGATTGCCCTAGCAATGCTGATGTCGTGATTAAAAAAGATAAAGGCTTGGGCGAATACGATGAAAATGCAGTGCAAGTTTTACCAAAAGAGCAATTTGCAGGCATTGATTTAAAAATAGGTATGGAGCTTTTTGGCGAGGGTGAAAACGGAGAAACCGTTCGCGTAACTATTAAAGAAATCAGCGATAATGATGTAACTATTGATTACAATCATCCTTATGCAGGTCGTGATTTGCTTTTTTCTTTAAATATAGTAGATGCCAGAGCAGCAAGTGAAGATGAGCTTCTTACAGGCATTATAGCAGGAAGCCATAGTTGTGGTTGTGGAAGCGGACATGGGCATGGACATGATCATCACGGGCATGGCGGTGGCGGATGCTGCGGTGGCGGTGGCGGCGGATGTGGTTGCCACTAAGATGAATGCTGTATTTATTTTTCCAGGTCAAGGCTCTCAAAGTCTTGGCATGGGTAAAGATTTTTATGAAAACTCCAAAACCGCAAAAGAACTTCTAGAAAATGCCAGCGATTTTTGTAAAATTGATTTTAAAAATTTATTGTTTAACGAAAATGATGATTTAAACAAAAGTGAATTTACACAACCTGCTATACTCTTAAATTCTTTAATGGCTTATAGTGCTTTGAGTGAATTAAAACCTGATATTAAGGCTAAATTTGCTTTGGGTCATTCCTTGGGTGAATTTTCAGCTTTGGCGATCAATGGTGCTTTTAGCTTTTTAGAAGCAACTATGCTTGTGCATAAAAGAGGACTTTTTATGCAAGAAGATTGTGCAAAAGTTGAAGCGGGTATGATGGTAATTTTAGGGCTTGATGATAAAAAAGTGGAAGAGCTTTGTCAAAAAGCTAGAGATGAGGATAAAAAAATTTTTGCAGCTAATTATAACTGCGATGGGCAAATCGTTGTTGCAGGTTTAAAACCTGATTTAGCAAGCTATGAAAGCACATTTAAAGAAGCAGGCGCTAAAAGAGCTATGCTTTTAAATATGAGCGTGGCAAGCCATTGTCCGCTTTTAGAAAACGCGTCTAATAAACTTTGCATAGAGCTTGAAAAAATACTAGAGCCTACTTTTAAAGCTGTAATTTCTAATGCTACAGCTAAAGCTTATACGAGCAAACAAGAAGCTCTTGAGCTTTTAAAAACCCAACTTGTAGCTTCTGTGCTTTATAAACAAAGCATTAAGGCTTGTGAAAATGAAGCAGATTGTTTTATAGAATTTGGCGCTAGTGTGCTTAAAGGTTTGAATAAAAAAATCACTTCAAAAGAAACTTATGCTTTAACAAATATGAATGATATAGAAGAATTTTTAAAGGTAATATAAATGAAAATAGCAATTTTAGGTGCAATGAGTGAAGAAATCACTCCTTTGCTTGAAACACTTAAAAATTATACAAAAATAGAACACGCTAATAATACTTATTATTTTGCAAACTATAAAAATCATGAGCTTATTCTTGCTTATTCTAAGATAGGCAAGGTAAATTCTACCCTAAGTGCTAGCGTAATGATAGAAAAATTTGGCGCGCAAGTTTTACTTTTTACAGGTGTTGCAGGAGCGTTTAATCCTGAGCTTGAGATTGGTGACTTGCTTTATGCGACGAAATTAGCACAATATGATCTTGATATCACTGCTTTTGGACATCCATTGGGTTTTGTTCCAGGAAATGAAATTTTTATAAAGACAGACGATAAATTAAACAATCTTGCTTTAGAAGTCGCAAAAGAATTAAATATCAAACTTCGTGCAGGTATTATCGCAACGGGTGATGAATTTATTTGTGATGAGGCAAAGAAAGCAAAAATCAGAGAGATTTTTAATGCTGATGCTTGTGAAATGGAAGGCGCAAGTGTGGCTTTGGTTTGTGATGCTTTAAAGGTGCCTTGTTTTATCTTAAGAGCTATGAGTGATAAAGCAGGGGAAAAGGCTGAATTTGATTTTGATGAATTTGTGATCAATTCAGCTAAAATTTCAGCCAATTTTGTGCTTAAAATGTGCGAGAAATTATGATAAATCTTAGTAAAAAACTGATCCGTCAAGTTGCACAAGCTAATGCTAAATTTGGACTCATTAAAGATGGAGATAAGGTTCTTTTAGGGCTTAGCGGCGGAAAAGATTCTTTAGCTTTAGCACATCTTTTAAAAAGAATGCAAGCTCACGCACCTTTTAAATTCGAGCTTGAAGCAGCGACTTTAAGCTATGGTATGGGTGAGGATTACTCAGGGCTTCATGCACATTGTGAGGAGCATGGGATTAAACACAGCGTGATTGATTCAAATATCTATGAAGTTTCAGGCGATACGATAAGACAAAATTCAAGCTTTTGTAGTTATTTTTCAAGAATGCGCCGAGGTGCTTTGTATACTTATGCTCTTGAAAAAGGTTTTAACAAATTAGCTATCGCACACCATTTAGATGATGCAGCTGAGAGCTTTTTTATGAATTTTATCCATAATGGAGCTTTAAGAACTTTAGCGCCTATTTATCAAAGCAAACGAGGTATTACGGTTATACGCCCTTTGATTTTTGTGCGCGAAAGACAACTTAGGGATAATGCTACACAAAATGAACTTCAGGTTATAGGAAATGAATTTTGCCCTGGTATGAAGCTAAGCGAAAAAAATGTAAAATTTCCACATGCAAGAGAAGAAGCAAAGCAACTTTTAGCTAATTTAGAAAAAGATCATCCTAAGCTTTTTACAAGCTTAAAAACTGCTTTTACAAATTTACACACAGAAAGTTTTTGGCTAGAAAGGACAAAAATATGAAAAAAGCTTTTGTTTTAGTGGATTATCAAAATGATTTTATTGATGGAAGTTTAGGTTTTGATAAGGCTTTAAAGATCAAAGAAAATATTCTTAAAGCCTTAAATCAAATCGATTTTAATAACACGCATTTGCTTCTTACTTATGATACTCATGATGAGGATTATTTAAAGAGCAAGGAAGGGTTAAATTTGCCTATCGAACATTGTATAAAAGATAGCTCGGGTTGGCAAATGCCTAAAGATTTTACTCCCTTTTTGCAAAAAGCTCATAAGGTTTTTCATAAAAATACTTTTGGAAGTTTAGAATTTGCAAATTTTATCGCAAAAAGTGAATACGAAGAAATCCATTTTGCAGGACTTGTTTCCCATATTTGCGTCTTTTGTAATATCATTTTAGCTTTTAGCGCGAAGCCAAATTCAAGACTTATACTCCATCAAAATTTAAGTGCAAGTTTTGATGAAAATTTAGAAAAATCCGCTTTTGATCTACTTAGAGCTTATGGCATTGAAATACTTTAATGCAAGGCTTTATACTTCATACGCAAAAAGTAAAAGATGAGGATTTGATTGTTTATATTTTAAGCCCTAAAGAGCTTATCAAGGCGTATCGTTTTTATGGGCTTAGACATTCTAGTATTTTAAATGGTTATAAAATTGATTTTGCTTTAGATGAAAATCCTAGCTTTTTGCCAAGACTTAAGGATGTTTTGCATTTGGGTTTTGTATGGATTATGGATCGTGAAAAAATGCTGATTTGGCAGGAATTTATCCGTCTTCTGTATCATCATTTAAAAGATGCTCAAGTACTTGAAAGTTTTTATTTTGAGCTTTTAGATGAATGTGTAAAGCGTTTTGAAAAGCAAAATCCCAAGCGCGTGATTGTGGACGCTTATCTTAAGATTTTAGAATTTGAGGGAAGACTCCATCAAGAATTTAGATGTTTTGCTTGTGATGAAAGCATAGAAAATCCCATCACTTTAATTCGTGCTTTTTTACCTTCGCATCACACTTGTGCTTTAGGTTATGCATTTGAAAAGCAGAAATTAAAAAATTTTTATGAAAGTAAAAATTGTGCGATTTTTGGTGATGAAGAAATAGGGAATTTGTATCAATTGATCAAGGAGGGTTTATGATATTAAGTGATGAAAAATGCGAATTTTTAGAGCCTATAGTAAGTTTTTTAAGCTCTAAGGATGTGGAACTTGTTTTTGTAGAAAGTAAGGAAATGCAAGAGATTAACTTAGAGCAAAGAAAGCAAGATAAAACCACCGATGTGCTTTCTTTTCCACTTGAAAATATCGATGAGAGCTTGCCTTTGGGTTCTGTTGTGATTAATATAGATTTGGCAAAGCAGAAGGCTAAAGAGTTAGGACATAGTTTTGAAGAGGAAGTAAGCTTGCTTTTTATCCATGCCATGCTTCATTTGCTTGGATTTGATCATGAGGTAGATAATGGAGAAATGAGAGAAAAAGAAAAAGAACTTATAGAACACTTTAATTTGCCCAAAAGTTTGATTATAAGGACTTTGGAAGATTAAGTAAGATTTTTTCAAGGGCTAGAAGACTTGCGCTTTATATTTTAAATATATGAGTAAAAATATTAAAAAAATCATTTTTTGCCGATTTACTTTAGAATAAAATCTATTCCAAGGTGATAAAGATGATAGTATTTCCTCTAAGCTCTTTTAATAGATATTTTGGAAACAATCCTTTGCAAACACTTACCAAAATAAGAGATGAAAGTATTGAAAATGGAAATCCTGAGCTTGCAAAAAAACAAAGAGAAGAATTAGGTAATGATTTGATAGATTTGTATAAGATTTCTAAAAAATTCAGCGATAAAATAGAATTAGTCGAGGGTTCAATAGAAGATAAACTTAGAAACAATGAATTACCAGAATCAGAAGTTAAAAGTTTATTTAAATGGATGGATGAAAATTCCAAACACCCTCGTTGGATGCATATTGATGGGGTGAGTTATGATGAAGCTTATGTTAAAATTTTTCACACAAGCAAAAGTATAGATGAATTTAAAGAAAAATATCTTAAGCTTCAAAAAAAATATTTTGTTGATTTTAACAATATTGATTCATCACAGAAAAAACTGCAAGAAACTTCAGAAGAAGACAAAGAAAAGCCTTTTAAGCCTATACAAGCAGAAAGTAAAAGCGAAACCTACAAAGATGATAATAAAATGAATGAGCTTTTAAGAAAACTACTAGAAACTAAATTTGGCACAAGTGATGAGCTAGAAATTCTTTTTGGTATGAAATTTAGCGATGATGATGCAGGGGAATTTAATAAAATTCTTTCTTTAAATTCTGCACCAAAAAGCGTAGATATTAAGGCTTAAAAATATAAAAATTTAAATTATAAAAAGGATTAAAAATGATAGGTATCAACTCAACTTTCAATAACTCCTTTGTCAATCTTAATATTAAAAACAATAACAACTCTTCCTTAAATTCAAATACTAATGTAAAAAATTTACAAGACACCCAAGACGCTACTAAAACAAGCAATAAAGTCTTAGGTTATGAAGTAGATAAAGATGGCTTTTTTACAAGTGAATTTAATAAAGCAGCAGGAATTCCAAAAGATTATAAGATTTATGCTAAAGGTGCTGAAAATTTTGTTAATTATATCACTAACCTTAATTTTAAATCTTTTACCAATATAGATATTGCCAAAAGTTTAGGTAATGCTTATAAGGTTTTTTCACAGCTTATTGATGAACCGAGTGGAAATTTTACTACTGAAGATTTAAGCAAAATCCCTTTGGGATTTTCTTATAATAAAAAAAGTTTTCAAGTAACAAATATTTATTATTCCGAAAAAGATTTTGAGAGTGCTTTAAGTTTTGAAGATGACTTAAAAATCTATCAAAATCCTAAGCAATTAACCCTAAGTTTCCCAAGCTGGAAAGAAAAAGCTCCTGCTGATTATATTAAAAAAAATAGCGATATATTTGATCCAAGCTCTCATATAAATATCGGAGCATCATTTTATAAAAATGATAATGGCACTATAAGCAAAGGTGGTGTTTTAATGGCATTCTTTGCAGGTATGTCAGGACAAAATCCTCTTATAGAAGGTGAAAGAACTATAGAGGGAAAGCTTCTTGGCTATGATAAAAATATGAGCCAAAGTCAAGTGGAAGATTTAAACGAATTTATAAATCAAAATCCTATCGAATGGAGTATAACAGGAGATGTATTTGCAGATAGTGTATATATAACCAAACTTAGAAATACAATAACTGATATAGATGAATTTAAAAAACAATGGCTAGAAATGAAAGCCAAAAGTGATAAAATGGGAGAAGTATATCAAACCGAGATAGCAAACAAAAAAGAAGTTGTTTCATCGCAAGAAACTTCAGAAGAAGGCAAAGAAAAGCCTTTTAAACCTATACAAGCAGAAAGTAAAAGCGAAACTTACAAAGATGATAATAAAATGAATGAGCTTGTAAAAAAGCTTTTAGAAACTAAATTTGGCACAAGCGATGAGCTAGAACTTCTTTTTGGTATGAAATTTAGCGATGATGATATAGGAGAATTTAATAAATTTCTTTCTCAAAACACTTCGGCAAAAATTATAGATATTAAGGCTTAAGATTTTTTAAATTATAAAAATCAAGTTAAACTAAAAAAATTCTTCTATTTTTTTTCGCATTTCTTCGACATTGTCGATGCGATTAACACTATCTCTAAAGGCTGAAGCATCTTTATGGCCTTTGGAATACTCGTGTAAATGTTTACGAAATATACTCACACCTTGATCTTTATAGTGTTTTATCATTTCGTCAAAATGAGTGAGTATGATTTCTTTTTTGAGTTTTTCATCTACATTTTTACCACTTTTGATTTCATAAAATATCCAAGGATTTCCCACACTTGCACGCCCTATCATAAGTCCATCACATTTTGTGATCTCATAAACCTCTTTAGCATTTTGAGCATTGATATCACCATTTGCGATCACAGGAATTTTCACGCTTGCTTTAGCATTGGCAATGGATTCATAATCCGCTTTTCCACTATAAAGCTGTTTTCTTGTGCGTCCATGAATACTTACAAAATCCACCCCCAAGCTTTCGCAAATTTTAGCCATTTTTTCGGGATATTTTTCATTAAAGCCTAAGCGAAATTTAACACTTGTAAGGCTTTTTTTATTGTTTTCTTTAATCACTCCCACAAGGCTTTTAAAAAGCTCTAAATTTTCTAGCAGAGCACTTCCTGCACATTGTTTGACGACTTTATTTACAGGACAACCACAATTAAAGTCAATGCCATCTACAAAATCCATTTCATTAAGCATTTGAACTGCTTTTTTAAGCACTTCTTTATCACCCCCTGCAATTTGGACTATATAGGGATTTTCTAATTCAGCTCTTTCTAGCATATGTAAGGTTTTAGAGCTTTCATAAACTAAAGCATTGGAACTTATCATTTCACTTATTGTGATATCTGCACCAAATTTTTTTACCACATTGCGAAAAGGCAGGTCTGAAAAACCCGCCATAGGAGCTAAAAATAAAGGCTTTTTGCTAAAATCTATCATTGTATAAGCTGATTTAAATCGATTTTGATATTTTTTTCACGCAAGGCTAAAAAGGCTTTAAAATCATTGAATTTTTTGTCATCATTATGAATTTGTTCTCTGAGTTCATCTAAAAGTCCAAATTCAGCTAAAAGATATAAATACGCTCTTAAAGCTTCACTTTTTTCATTTTTGATTTTGTTAAAAATTCCTATAACTGCGTCAGGATTTAAAAGCTTGATGCTTAGTTTTGCTATATCAAGATAGTCTTTTTCACTAAGGATATTGTGAGAAAGTAAAACTTCATATTCAGCAGCATTAAGCTCTAAATTTCCTTCTTTAAAACGCTTGATGAGTGTAAGGATATGACAAGGTTTTTTTGTGATTTTGATATTTTTAATTTGCTCATAAGTTCCTTTTTTTATCAAACTTTCAAAAGCCAGATCTTGGAATTCGTCTTGAGTTTGACTAAGGTTTTTGATTTTGGAATAAGCATAATTTATATCATTTTTGATATGATTTTTTTCATTTTCTAGAAATAAGATATTATTATTTTCGAGTTTAAATTTGTTAAGATTGAAGTATTCTTCTTTTTTAATGCCGTCTATAAGATCTAAAATTTCATTGATTTTGTTTGCATTAGGGATTTTTTCATGTGTTTTTAGGGTTTTAGCTAGCTGTGCTACTTGTCTAAATTCCTTTGTTTGAAAGCTGATATTTGATTCTTTTTCCAAAAGAAGGTCGCGGGTAAAATTTTCAAATTTGGTAGAATCTTTGAAAAAATGCTTAAATTTTAAAGTGAGTAAAAAATAATAAAAACCCATATGAATGATGGCAAAAAACACTAAAGGTATCAAAGGTAAAATAAGCCATATCATTATAGGTAGCTCGAAGCTATATGTATTGAAATTTAAAGTATAATTTCCTAATTCTAAATACCAAGCAAGAGCAAATATAAGAGCTATATAAATAAAGCTTGCTATAAAAAATAATCTAATTCTCATAACTCTCCTTTTTCTAAATTTTCGCGGCATACGATGCAGTATTTTGCATGAGGTTTGATTTTAAGTCTTTCTATGGTGATTTCTTCATCGCAAGATTCGCATATTCCATAAGTGCCATCTTTGATTTTTTCTAAAGAATCTTCTATTTCTTCTAATTCTTGTTTTAAATTAGCACTGATAGCAAAATCAATTTGCGATCCTGTTTCAATAACAGAAAAATCCACACTATCACTTGGGACGCTATTATGTAAGGCTTCAATTTCTTTAGAATTGCTTTGCAAATTTTCCAATATAGTTTTTTTTCTATTTTCTAAGATAGTTTTAAAAACTTGTATTTCATTCTTTTTCATTGTTTAACCTTTTATTTGTGATAAGGATGATTTGAGTTGATACAAAAAGCACGATAAATTTGTTCTAAAAGTAAAATTTTTACAAATTGATGTGCTAAGGTGAGTTTGCTTAATGAAAGTCTAAAATCTAAACTCTGGCTGAATTCATCCCTTAGGCCATAAGCACCACCTATAAAAAAATTTAAATTATTTTTATCTGCTATGAGTTTTGCAAATTCTACGCTTGTAAGCTCCTTGCCTCTTTCATCAAGAACTATGCAAAAGCCTTTTGTATAAGGAGCAAATGCCTCTTCATAGCTTAATTTAGCAGCTTGTGCATTTAAATTTTGCGCAGCAGCTATTTTTTTATTAAAGAGATTGTGTTCTTTAAGATCTGCAAATTTGGAGATAAGTTTTGCGTACTTCTCACCCCAAATTTTAAATTCATCGTTTTTTTGTATGTGAAAAATATTAACTTGCAAGTTATTTTCCACAAAAGAATTTAAGAGTATCGCTAAGGTATTTTTTCATATCTGAACGCTCTACTATTGCATCTATGAGTCCATGTTCGAGTAGAAATTCAGCTTTTTGGAAGCCTTCGGGTAAATCTGCACCTATGGTTTGTTTAATCACTCTTGCTCCTGCAAAACCCACCAAAGCGCCTGGTTCAGCGATGATTAAATCTCCAAGCCAAGCGAAAGAAGCGCTCACGCCTCCCATAGTAGGATCGGTTAATACGCTGATATAAGGGAGTTTTTCTTTGCTTAAAAGTTTTAAAGCAGCGCTTGTTTTACTCATTTGCATCAAAGAATAAGTACTTTCTTGCATTCTAGCTCCACCGCTTGCACTTACGATAACAACAGGAGTTTTATCTGTGATAGCTCTTTGGATTGCCCTAACGATTTTTTCGCCTTCTACAGAGCCTAAAGATCCTCCCATGAAAGAAAAATCAAACACCACAAGCTGAATTTTAAGTCCATCTATAAGACATTCTCCGCTAATGACTGCAGACTTTCTACCGGTTTTGCTTTCGCCTTCGCTCAAGCGTTTTTTATAAGACTTGCTGTCAACAAATTTGAGCGGATCTATGGCTTCTAAATTTGCATCATACTCAACAAAGGTATTTTCATCACTTAAAAGCTTGATTCTATCCATAGGAGAAATTCTCATATGATAAGAGCATTTAGGGCATACATTAAAACAAGATTCTATTTCTTTATAATACATTAAAGCATGGCAACTCTGGCATTTTACCCAATGATTTGGAGCCTCTTTGGTGCTAGGTTGTTGTCTTCTGATTTTTGAAAAAATATCTGCAAAATTCATAATAATTCACCTAATTATTTTAAAAATTCCAAGATTATATCAAAAATTTTCTTATCTTTACTTATGAGAAGGAAATTTTCATTGTTTTCTATATATAAATTTTTACACAATATCAAAGCTCCTGCAGTATCAAAGATTCGAGTTTTTCCTAAAACTAAAACAAAGCTAAAATATGGAGCATAAGCAATGCTTAAAGCTGTAGCGCCCAAAGAGCGAAATTTAAGCTTATTTTGTGCAAGGTGGTTGATAAGACTTGGGCAAAGCGTTATTTTTTCTACGATTCCAATTTGAGAAAAATGATTAGGCAAAAAAGGAGAATAGTTAGGATTGAAAAGATTTGATTTTAAATTTTTATTATCATCAAAAATTAAAATTTCATGATTTGCTAGATTGCAAATAAAAGCACTTTGAGCTTCTTCATCTTTAAAAAGTGCTGCAGATGTTCCATAAAAGGGTATTTTAGAAACAAAATTTGAACTTCCATCTAAGGGATCAAGAATGATTTTATAAGGACTATTTTCCCCGATCAAGCCACTTTCTTCGGAAAAAATTTGACCTAGGTTGCAAAGGTGCTCTATAAAGATTTTTTCACATTTTAGATCAAGCTTATAGCTTTGATTATTATCAAAGCCAAGTTCGGGACAAAAGCTAAGATCGCTTTCGCAAATATTGTTAAGATACTCGCTAATTTGCAAATTTGCTTTTAGGCAAGCATCTAGAAATTGTTTCATTAAAAGCGTGTTCCTAGGTTAAATTCAAAAGTATTGGTATCATCACCTTTTTTATCGTTGAGTGGTTTAGCAAATACAAGTTGCAATGGCCCAATAGGAGTGATCCATTCTATACCTAAACCTGTACTCATTCTTTGAATTTCATCAAGATTTTTATTTCCTATCATCCCATAATCAAAAAATACACTACCGCGAAGTTTAATTCTATCGATTAAAGGAAAGCTAAGCTCTACAGAATTTGCAAAAGCTATAGTTCCACCCACTTCATCTCCCCATTCATTTTTAGGGCTTACAGTTCTACTTTCAAAACCGCGAAGAGAGCGAATACCACCTAAATAGATTCTTTGATTGATTGGAAGATAGCCTTCATCCCAAACTTTATAAAAACTTGCTTTATAACGATAAATAAGATCATAACCTATATAATCTTGCAAACCTTGATAAAAGTTAAATTTTGAACTCGATGAAAGGAATTCTTGATCTCCTCCAAGTCCTGCATATTCTAAGCTTGTTGAAGCGATAATACCTTTTCTTGGGAGATAATAATCATCAGTGTTGTTAAAAGTAATAGCAGGAGTGATAGAGCTTTTTATAGTTTTGCCAAGCTCATAACCTGTTCTTAAAAGTGTTGGGCTTAGATGATAGATATCACTTTGCTCAAGATTGTAAGTTAAACTTACATTATAATATCTTGCAAATTGACGACCTAGGGTGATATCAAAACCGTAATTTTTTTCAGAGTAATTATCCCATTCATAATCATTAGAATAAAGCGTTCCGCCCAAGCTGTATTGACTATCAAGAATGCGTGGATTTATAAGACTGATTCTCCCTGATAGGGTATCATCACTTTTATCTACACTCACAGAACTTTTAATACCTGAACCAAAAATATTGGTATCTGATAATGAAGCATTGAGTAACAAACCATCGCTTGAACCATAGCCAATGCCTCCTGAAATAGCACCCGTAGAAGCTTCTTTAACATTGACGATTAAATCTATATGTGTATCATCTACTTTTTCTTCTTTAATTTCTACATCATCAAAATAAGAAGTTCTTCTTAAAGCATTTGTAGATTCACTTAAATCGGTGCGATTGTATAAATTTCCTTCGGTGATATAAAGTTCGCGACGTACTACTCTATCGACCGTGCGAGAATTTCCAGAAATGATAACATTTCTTATATAGACTTTATCGTGAGGAATGACCTTAAAAACAACGCTAGCTTCTTGGGTTTGATCATTTTTTTGAATATCAGGATAAACCTCTGCAAAAGCATAGCCTAAATCAGCACTTTGTGTTTCTATGGTTTTTACATCTTTGCGAATGTCTTCTATATTGATAAGTTTGCCTTGGGTTGAGCGTAGGTTTTTTACATTTTGTATATTTTCTTCCTCGCTAAATAAAGGATTTTCTATACTTATACTCTCAATTTTATAAGGCTTGCCTTCTTTGATAAAATAAGTCAGATTGGCCTGATAAGTATCGGTATAGGTTTTAAGATAAGGCGAGGATACTTGTACATCAAGATATCCTTTTTTCATGTACTCATCGCTGATTCTTGCGCTATCATTGCTTAATTCAAAAATTTTGAGCTTTCCATCATTTCTTCCCCACATCCAGCCCATAAATTCTTTTTCTTTATTGACTATACTAGGCTCGATATCTGAATATGAAAATTCCTTTGCTCCACTTAAATTAACATTGTTAATAACGATATTTTCTCCGCGATTGACTATAAATTCAAGCTCTAGTCCTTCGGTATTTTCTAGAGTTTTTTTTCTGTATTCTACTATGGTATCAAAATAGCTTTTAGCCTCATAATAAGCTTTGATGCGTTCGCTTGCTTCTTTAGCGCTTGCTTCATCAAATAAAGTTCCTCTTTTTATACCCAAAATGCTCTCTACTTGTTTTCTATCATTAGATGCAATTCCTGTAATGCTTATTTTGGCTATGCTTGGTTTTTCTGTGACAATGATATTTAAAATACCATTATTTTCCTCTACGGCAATATTTTCGAAATAATTTTGTTTATAAAGGTTAAGTATGGCGGTATTGATTTTATCAAGATTTATTGTTTCGCCGATTTTTAATCCTGTAAGATTTAAAGCACTTGCATTTGAAAGATGATTTAATCCGTTAAATTTAATTTCTTTAATTACTGCTGCATTGCTTAGTGCAACTAAGGCACAAATGCTGATGATTTTTTTCATTTATTTTTACCTAAAGCTTTATTAAAAATTTGTATAATAGCAGAAAAAATTTAACAAAGAGATTGAGATAATATTATGAAAGTAGCAATTATAGGGCTTGGATTGATAGGGGGTTCTTTAGGACTTTGTTTAAAGGAAAATAAATTAATTTCTTGTGTGTATGGTTTAGATTCAAGCAAGGAAAATGAGCAAGATGCTTTAAATTTAGGACTTGTTCATGAGCTTATAGAATTTGAAAATTTGCATTTGTGCGATATGATTTTTATCGCAACGCCTGTAAATGCTATCATAGAGATTTTACAAAAATTAGTAAATTTGCCTTCAAATACAACCATTATAGAGCTTGGAAGTACAAAAAGAAAAATCATAGAAAAATTGCCTGCAAAGCTTACCAAACAAACTCTTTTTGCCCATCCTATGGCAGGAACTGAAAACAGCGGCCCAAAAGCGGCTTTTAAAGAGCTTTATAAGGATGCTGTTTGTGTGTTGTGTGATAGTGAAGTGGCTGATGATTTGCACCAAAAAAGAGCAGTAGAAATTTTTTCGCATTTGGGTATGAGGATTGTTTTTATGGATAGCACAGCTCATGATCATCATGCCGCTATTATTTCGCATTTGCCGCATGTGATTAGTTTTTCTTTAGCAAATTTTGTGATGAAAGAAGAAGATAAAAGAAATATCGTTCATTTAGCGGGTGGTTCTTTTAAGGGTATGAGTAGGATTGCTAAATCATCTCCTATTATGTGGGGGAGTATTTTTGAACAAAACAAAGATAATGTTTTAAGTTCTATTGAATTTTTTCAAAAAGAATTAGAATTTTGCAAAAAGATGATTGAAGAGGATAAAAATGAAGAATTAAAGTCTTGGATGCAAAAAGCCAATACTTTAAGAGAAATTTTGTGAAATTTGCTGGATATTTACTGAAATTATAATAAAATTTTTTTAAGTTTTTTAAGAAAAAATAAATTTTGTTAAAATAAAAATATATTTAGGAAAAAATATGGCGAGAAAAAAGGGAAAAATTTATTTATATTTGTTAGTTTTGGTTTTAATCGGTGTTTTGGCGTTTTTTATTTCAAAAACGAATGCTTTTGAAACAACACCTCCTAAAATCCTTATGCCAGATATCATTTATAGTGATCTTAAAAAACCTATTTCAGTTCATGTAAAAGATGATGAAGGTTCTATTGAAAGTGTTCAGATTTTCTTGCAAAAAGAAGGCAATGAAACAGGTATGCCTATAGCGGATGAAAAAATTCAAAATTCAAATGATATTACCTTACAAGTTGCTCTACCAAAACTTGCCTATAAAGAAAAAGTAAAATCTTTTATCATGGAAATTAAAGCCAAAGATAAGAGTTTTTGGAATTTTTTCGGTGGCAATGAAGCGAGCAAACAAGTCCTTATCATGATTGATGATAGTGCTCCAAAGGTAAATGTATTGAGCAATTCTTATCAGATTGAGCAAGGAGGTGCTGCTAGTGTTGTGTTTTCAGCTAGTGATGCAAATTTAGATAAGGTTTATATCGAAACAAATACAGGAAAAATTTTTCAAGCTACTCCTTATTTAAAAGAAGGCTATTACGCAGCTCTTATAGCTTGGGATGCAAGAGATGAAGAATTTCGTGCTTATATCATTGCTACAGATAAGGCAGGAAATATAACCAAAGAGCGCATAAGGTATTATTTTGTCAATCGCAAATACCGCGTTTCAAATATCAATCTTACAGATAGATTTTTAGATGGCAAAATAGAAGATTTAGCACAAGAATATGCGCCAAAGGATAACAATTTTACGCGTTTTGAGAAATTTAAATTTGTAAATGAAACCTTAAGAGGCAATAATGAAATTTTGATACATAAAATCACTTCAGAAGTGCCTGAAAGTAAAATCGATGATTTTAAAATCGATTTATTTTTACCACTTCGAAATGGTATGAAGGTAGCAGATTTTGCTGATCATAGGTATTATTCTTACAATGGACAATTTGTAAGCGATTCTTATCATATGGGTATAGATTTAGCAAGCGTGGCAGAAGCTCCTATTATAAGTAATAATTCAGGCAAAGTCGTATTTGCAGAAGAAAATGGAATTTATGGACTTAATTTAATCGTCTATCATGGTTTTGGAGTTTATAGTCTTTATGGGCATTGTTCTTCTAAAAGTGTTGAACTTGATGAGATTTTAAGCAAAAAAAGTGTAATAGGTAGAACAGGTGTAAGTGGATTGGCTTTGGGGGATCATTTGCACTTTGGTGTTTTAGTTCAAGGTGTTGAAACACGCCCTGAGCAATGGCAAGATAAAAAATGGATAGAAAATAATATTTACAATGTTTTAAACGAAGGTAAAAAAATAATTTTAGGAAAAAATTAATGAAACAATTAACTTTAGCAAAAACTGTCAAAGGCGTAGGTATAGGACTTCACAAAGGTGAGCCTATAGAAATCACTTTAGAGCCTTTAGAAGCAAATAGTGGGATAGTTTTTTTTAGAAGCGATTTAAATGCTACTTATAAAGCAAGCCCTGAAAATGTTATCAATACTCAAATGGCAACGGTTTTGGGCGATGAAAGAGGATTTATTTCTACTATAGAGCATTTAATGAGTGCAATCAATGCTTATGGGATAGATAATGTCCGCATCGTTTTAAATGCTAATGAAGCACCCGTAATGGATGGATCAAGCATTAGCTTTTGTATGATGCTTGATGAAGCAGGGGTTAAAGAGCTTGATGCACCTAAAAAAATTATGGTGATTAAAAAGCCTATAGAGGTAAGAGACGGTGATAAATATGTGCGTTTAACTCCGACTAAAGAACCGCGTATTAATTATACTATCAAGTTTGATAATGCTGTTATAGGCGAACAAAGCTATAATTTTGAATTCAGTAAGAAAAACTATATAGAAAATATAGCAAGAGCTAGGACTTTTGGCTTTTTAAAAGATGTTCAAGCCCTTAGAGATATGAATTTAGCACTAGGTGGAAGTTTAGAAAATACTATAGTGGTAGATGAAAATCGTATTTTAAATCCTGAAGGTTTGCGCTTTAAAGATGAATTTGTAAGACATAAAATTTTAGACGCGATTGGAGATTTGACTTTGCTTGGGTACCGTGTTTTTGGAGATTATATTTCATATGCTGGAAGCCATCATTTAAATCATTTACTTACTAAAGAAGTTTTAAAAGATAAAGATGCTTATGAGATAGTGACCCTTGAAAAAGCAAATGAAAAAGCTTATGAAAAGGTTTTTGCATAAAAAATTCATTATTGCTTAATGCCTTATCTAAGCCTTTGATGATTGGGATTTATCAAGATGATAAACTTGTAAAAAGCATAGAGAGTGAAGAAAAGGCAAGCGAGTTTGTACCCAAAATTTTAAAGATTTTGCTAAAAGAATTTAGCTTTGATGAATTAATTTATGCCAATGGTCCAGGCTCTTATATGGGGATTAAAATTTCTTATGTAAGTCTTAGGACTTTGAGTATAGTGAAAAATATCCCTCTTTTTGCTATCAGTGCCTTTGAGCTTAACAACAATCAACCCATTGCCGCTCATAAAAATATGTGTTTTGTAAAAAAAGAAGATGAGATCATCTTGGAGGAAAATACAGCTGGAGAGTTTTTTTTACCTCCAAATTTAAGCAAGCTTAATAAAAAAGATGATAATCTACCTTTTTACTTTTTATCTGCAATTTAAAGAATTTAGGAAAAAAATTGAAAATTTTAGTACCTGCTACAAGTGCAAATTTAGGCCCTGGGTTTGATTGTTTGGGATTGAGTTTAACACTTTTTAATCATACTATTATCGAGAAGTCAAATTTTTTTAGTATCAGTGTCAATGGTGAAGGAAGCGAGAATTTAAGCCTTAAAAAAAATAATATTTTTGTAAGTATTTTTAATGAAATTTATCAAAGATTAAGTGGTAGAAAAGATCATTTTAGATTTATTTTTGATAATGCCATTCCTTTATCTCGCGGACTTGGCAGCTCTTCAGCAGTGATTATCGGTGCTATTGCAAGTGCTTATGAGATGGCAGGTTTTAAAGCAGAAAAAGAGAAAATTTTAAATGAAGCGTTAAAATACGAGAATCATCCTGACAATATAGCTCCTGCAGCACTTGGGGGCTTTGTAGTATCCATGGTAGAAAATGAAAAAGTTTTCAGTATAAAAAAAGATTTGGATGAAAATTTAAATGCTGTTGTGGTTATACCTAATGTGGCGATGAGTACAGAACAAAGTCGCAACGCCTTGCCTTCGAATTTAAGTTTGAAAGATTGTGTTTTTAATCTTTGTCATTCTTCTTTTCTTACGGCTTGTTTTTTAGAAAAAAAGTATGATTTGCTCGCTCTTGCTAGTAAAGATTTATTACACCAAACGCGTAGAATGCAAAATTTACCCGAGCTTTTTGAGGTGCAAAAATTTGCTCTTGAAAATAAGGCTTTAATGAGTACGCTTTCAGGTTCAGGCTCAAGCTTTTTTAATTTAGCATACAAGGATGATGCAAAGCATTTAGCTCAAAAAATGGAGCAAAAATTTAGAAATTTTAAAATTCTTTGTTTAGAATTTGATAATAAAGGCTTTAAAATTTGCTAAAAGAAGAAAAAAAAAGATATAATTTTGTAAAAGATAAACATGAGCCCATTCGAATGTGTATAGTCTGTAAAAATCGATATTTACAAAAAAATATGCATCGATTTAAACATTTTCAAGGTGAGCTTTATAAAGACTTTGCTTTTGGACGCAGTGTTTATTTGTGTGAGACTTGTATTTTGAGTGAAGGCAAAGTCTTGCAAAAAGCATTTTTTAAATCTTGCAAAAATCTAAATACAAAAATCACTCAGCAGAATTTAAAGGAGATAGTTTTAAATGGCAAAAATTAGAATTCATGAAATTGCGAAAGAATTAGGCTATGACAGCAAAGAAATTATCGAGAAAGCAAATGAATTGGGATTGAATATCAAAACCGCATCTAATGCTGTAGAACCCGAAGTTGCAGCAGGAATTTATGAGTATATACAAACTAAAATTATACCCGAGGCTTTCAAGAAAAATTTAAAACAAGATCCTGTAAAAAAAGCCAAAGCTGCACCCAAAGAAGAAAAAAAAGAAGAAAAATCACCTAAAGAAGTAGAAACAAAAGCTCCAGCTAAAGTCGTAGAAGAAGTAAAGCCTGAGCCAAAAACTCCTGAAGAGCCTAAAGAAAACATTCAAGAGAGTTTAGCGAGTGCGACTTTAGCTAAAAGAAGAGGGCTTGTGATTGTCAAAAAGAAAAAAGATGAAGAAGAAGCTGCGAAAAAAGAAGAGCCAAAGGCTAGCACTCCTTCAAATGAAGAGCGTCTTAGCTTAAAAACCATGTTTTCAAATGCGGATGAAAATTTAAAGAAAAAGAAAAAAGAGAAAAAGCCTTTTGTAGCGACTAAGAAAGAAAGTGCTGAAAAAATGGACTTTTTAGAAGGCCATGATTTTGCTGATATTTCTTTAGAAGATGAAGATGTGGTGGTTTTACCTGATTTTAGTGTAAAAGAACAAGAAAAACCACAAAATACTATGAAAAAACCACCTAACTTTTTGCGTCAAGCAGTAGGAAATTCAGCAAATCTTGGGCTTGAGGGTGGAATTCAAAGAAGAAGTCGTAAAAAACCACCTAAAAAAGTTGAGAAAAAAGAAAATGAAGCGGTTTCGAGCGTAGAAATTTCAAAAGAAATTCGTGTTTATGAATTTGCAGATAAGATAGGCAAAAGCGTGAGTGAAGTGATTTCAAAACTTTTCATGCTGGGTATGATGACAACTAAAAATGATTTTTTAGATGAAGATGCGATTGAAATTTTAGCTGCTGAATTTGGTATAGAGATCAATATCATCAACGAAGCAGATGAGTTTGATTATGTAAAAGACTATGAAGAAGAAGTTGATGAGAAAGATTTGGTAAGTAGAGCACCGGTGATTACTATCATGGGGCATGTTGATCATGGTAAAACTTCTTTGCTTGATTATATCAGAAAATCTCGTGTCGCTAGTGGTGAAGCAGGGGGGATCACTCAACATGTGGGCGCTTATATGGTGGAAAAAAATGGGCGTAAAATCACTTTTATAGATACTCCAGGTCACGAAGCTTTTACTGCTATGCGTGCAAGGGGTGCAAGTATCACTGATATTGTAATCATCGTTGTAGCAGCAGATGATGGGGTAAAACCACAAACTAAAGAAGCGATCAATCACGCTAAAGCAGCGGGTGTGCCTATTATTATTGCTATTAATAAAATGGATAAAGAAGCAGCAAATCCCGATATGGTAAAAACTCAACTTGCCGAAATGGAAATCATGCCAGTAGAATGGGGCGGATCTTATGAATTTGTAGGAGTTTCTGCTAAAACGGGAATGGGTATTGAAGATTTGCTTGAAATCGTGCTTTTACAAGCTGATATTTTAGAGCTTAAAGCCAATCCAAAAAGCTTTGCAAAAGCAAGTGTTATAGAGAGTTCTATCCAAAAAGGACGCGGTGCGGTAGCTACTATCATCGTACAAAATGGAACACTTAAAGTAGGAAGCACTATCGTTGCAGGTGAAGCTTATGGAAAAGTGCGCGCAATGAGCGATGATCAAGGCAAGGCTTTAAAAGAGATCAAACCGGGTGAATGTGGTGTTATCGTAGGGCTTAGTGAAGTGGCTGATGCGGGTGAAATTTTAATCGCAGTAAAGAGTGATAAAGAAGCAAGAGAGTATGCTAACAAGCGCCACGAATACAACCGCCAAAAAGAACTTAGCAAATCCACTAAAGTTAGCATTGATGAGCTTGGAGCTAAGATCAAAGAAGGTAATCTAAAAGCCTTGCCTGTTATTTTAAAAGCTGATGTACAAGGATCTTTAGAAGCCTTAAAAGCAAGCTTAGAAAAGCTTAGAAATGATGAAATTAAAGTCAATATCATACACAGTGGAGTAGGGGGGATCACGCAAAGCGATATAGAGCTTGCAAGTGCAAGTGAAAACTCCATCGTACTAGGCTTTAATATACGCCCAACCGGAGAGATCAAAGAGCGTGCTAAAGATAAAGGCGTGGAAATAAAAACTTATAATGTTATTTATAATCTACTTGATGATGTAAAAGCCTTGCTAGGTGGTATGATGAGCCCTATCATCTCTGAAGAACAACTTGGACAAGCAGAGATTAGACAAGTGATCAATGTACCAAAAATCGGACAAATTGCAGGTTGTATGGTAACCGAAGGGGTGATTAACCGTGGGGCTAAAATTCGCCTTATCCGTGATGGAGTTGTGGTTTATGAGGGAAATGTAAGCTCACTTAAACGCTTTAAAGATGATGCTAAAGAAGTGGCAAAAGGCTATGAATGTGGCGTAGGTATAGAAGGGTGCGATGATATGAGAGTGGGTGATTATATAGAAAGCTATAAAGAAGTAGAGGAACAAGCAAGTCTATGAACCCAAGTGAGATTAAAAAACTACGCACTGAAAGTATCTTAAAAGAGCTGATCCCTGAAGCTTTAGCAAATTTAGATGATGAAAATTTGAAAAATTTGTGTGTAGTGGATGTAGAGTGTAAAAAAGGCAGATATGATGCTTTTGTGTATCTTGATAAGATGTTTTTTAATGTTCATGAGCAAGAAAAAATTTTATCTTCTTTAAAAAAGGCAAGTAGAGCTTTGCAAAATTACTGCATGAGTGAGCAGGGTTGGTATAGGTGTCCGAATTTTCATTTTAAATTTGATGATAGGCTTGAGTATCAAAACCATATGGATGCACTTTTTGAAAAAATAAAAAAGGATAAAAATGAATCTTGAAGCCCTTTGCAAAGAAGTGAATTTAGAGCTTTATGATAGCGAATTAACTAGCGAAAATGGCAAGAAAATTTACCGCGTTTATGTGATGAAGCCCTTGGATGAAAAGGGTGAAAGAAGGGGTGTGAATTTGGATGATTGTGCAAGGCTTAGTGAAATTTTATCACCTATTTTCGATGTGGAACCACCTGTAAGTGGGGAGTATTTTTTAGAAGTATCTTCAGCAGGACTTGAGAGAAAACTTAGCAAGATAGAGCATTTTGCAAAAAGTATCAATGAGCTTGTAAAAATCACAACAGGTGAAAAAGAAAAAATCGAAGCAAAAATCATCAGCGTAGAGGATGAAAATATCACTTTAGAAAATTTAGAAAATCAAGAAAAAACTACTTTAAAATTTAGCGATATTAAAAAAGCCAGAACCTTCATACAATGGTAAAAATTTAGATTTTTAAATTTTTACCTATCTTTTATATAATTAAAATTAAACACAAAAATTCAAAAGGCATACAATGCTAGAAGATAAATACGATTGGAAAATAAGTAAGGCAGATCAAAATGGTAATGTGTATTATTATTTTCCAAAAGATGAGGATGAATTTAAAGAAGCAGTTGTGAAAAATGGTGGTATGAGTGTGTATGTTTATCAAGAGGGTAGATTGATAGATGAATTTCATACAAAAAGTCAAGGTTATAGGTGGACTTCACCTGTTTTTAATTATCTCAAAACTATGAATAAAAATGGAAAAGATTTTTATAGATATTATAAAAATTGTAAATTGTTTGCGATTGTGGATTGAAAGGAAATGGTATGAAATTTGTCGAGTTTAATTTTTCAAATGGAGAAAAAATACAAACCCAAATAAAAGAATCAAATGAAGAAAACTTTAGAGCATTTTTAGAAAAAAGACTAAAGAATTTTGATCAATATATCAAAGCTACAAAAGGGATAATTGAAGAATGCAAAAGACTAAATATCGTTAATAGAGATGATTTTGATACATTTCAAATAAACTCTATAGAACTTTTAAAAAAATTATTATTTGAATTAAAAAAAGGATTGTTGCAAGAATACAATAATAAAAGTGGTAATGGATGTCCGCATGCTTGCATTAATTCCCATTATTTAGAATTTGTAAAATATGTCAATGCCTATAAAGAATATACCTCAAAAGATATGGTTAAGTATTTAAAAACAAGAGGCGGAGATAAAGAATTTAAGGTAGAAATAAAAAATCAAAAAATAGAAGTTATTGCCAGTGTTGATAATATTATTAGAACATATTCTTTGGAAAGGTTTTTAAGATATAGCGTTTTAGGTAAAATTGAAGAAGATTCAAGCTATGCTAAACCATTGTTTGAAGATATATTAAATAATTCAAACCTTAGCATAATCAAGCTAAGCGAAAATGAAAAAATTTATAAAGAACAGCATTTTGAAAATGAAAAGATACTAAGCGAAAACAAAAATCTATCTTTAAATCAAATTCTTTATGGGCCTCCAGGTACAGGAAAAACTTACCATACTATAGATAAAGCTTTGGAAATCTTGGGCGAAAATTTAGAAAGTAGAGATAGAGATGAGAAAAAAGCTAAGTTTGATGAGTATGTAAAAGATGGACAAATAGTCTTTACAACTTTTCATCAAAGCTATGGATATGAAGAATTTGTCGAGGGTATAAAACCTATGATGAATAATGAAGCAAATTCACAAGAAATACAATATGAAATAAAAGATGGAATTTTTAAAGATATATGTAATAGGGCTTTGGAAAATTATGAAAATAGCAATTTAAATACAGAAGAGTTGAGAGAAAAGATAAAGCTACGGGAAAAAGTTGAAAAATTTTTAAATCGACTTTTAGAAACAAATGAGCCTATTAGCAAAACAAAAGGTGGAAATTTTTTTATCAATAGCTTCAATAATAATACAATTGAAATTTATAGTGAAGATGTAGAAAGGTTTGACGGTATTTTTAAATTAAGTTTGTCTACATTTATAACATTATTAAAATCTAATATTGAATTTAATAGCGCTGTTGAAATGTTTAAAAAAGTATTTGATAGAGATTATGCTGATAGAACTCATACTTATTATTTTAATTTGGTAAATAAATTTAAAGAGTATGAAAAACAAGCAGTATTAAAAACCGAAGATAATAAAATTAGTAGCAATTCTTTAAATTCTTACATAATCATCATTGATGAAATCAATCGTGGTAATGTAAGTAAGATTTTTGGTGAGCTTATCACCTTAATAGAACCTAGTAAAAGGATAGGTGAAAGCGAGGAATTAAAAGTTACTTTGCCTTATAGCGGTAAAAAATTTGGAGTACCTAAAAATGTATATATCCTAGGCACTATGAATACAGCTGATAGAAGTATCACTTCTCTTGATACAGCCTTAAGAAGAAGATTTGAATTTGTAGAGATGATGCCTGATCCTGATTTGCTTAAGAATGTTTTTATTTGCAAAGATGTAGAAAATCCAAATAAAGATGAAGATTATTTAGGAGATGATGCTAAAACAGAAGGTTTTGCAGAGATACTTCAAAATATTTTAATAAGTATAAATAAAAGAATTGAGTTTTTATTGGATAGGGAAAAAACCATAGGACACGCATTTTTTATGAGTGAAGCTGTTAAATTTAATAAAGATAATTGGTGTAAACCAGATAAATATGAAGAAGATTGGTATGTTTTAAGTATCTCAAAATTAAAAAGTATTTTTCAAAATAAAATCATCCCGCTTTTGCAAGAGTATTTTTACAATGACTATGCTTTAATTAGCGCAGTTTTAAATGATAATGGTATGATTGAAAAATGTGAAAAAGATGATAAATATCTACAAAAAATAAAAAATTTGGACAATGTAGATAGCGAGAAGATTATTTATAATATTGCTTCATTTGATAATAAAATTTGGAACGATATAAAAACTTATCAAGCTATTTATAATGATGGGGAAAATCAATCAAAAAATGATAAACAATAACACCTTTTCCATCATCGAACACCAAGCTTTTTCTAAAGAAGATTTGCAAGGAATTTTCAAAGAAAAGGCTAAAAAATTCTATCAAGAGCTAGAAGACTTTGCTAAAAATAATGAAAATTTTCTAGGCTTTAAAAACAAAAACACCCTAACAGCTAAAAATTATGTAGGCATTATCCAAACCAAAAGTGGAGTTTTAGAAATTTTACCAAAATGTACAAATTTGGACGGTTATAAAGATAAAGAGTGCAAATTATCTACTATCTCGAAAGAAAAACTACTAAAAAATTATATTTTAAATCAAATAAGTCAAGCTAAAACCAGTGAGAATTTTTATGGAGAGGATTTTGCTTTCAATCCCAAAACCCTTTTAATCAATATGCTAAAAACCTTAAAAAATTCTCCTTTTAAAAAATCCCAAATTTCATCTTTGCAAATTTCTAAAATGCCTTTGCTAGAGGTATTTATCGCAATGTTTTTGGATGAATTGGACGGGGTTTATAAAAAGGGTTTGAAAAAGGATTATATAAGCATTGAAGAAAATAGAAATTTTCTTAAAGGAAAATTGCAATTTAGCCAACATTTAAAACAAAATTTAGTTCATAAAGAAAGATTTTTCACTCAAAGTGATGAATTTATGCTCGATATTGCGCCCAATCGCCTTATAAAATCCACTCTCAATCTTTTAAAATCCAAAACCACTCACCATAAATTTAAAATCATCAAAGCTTTGGAAATGTTTGATGAGGTGGGATTTTCTACAAATTATGAAAAAGATTTCACTTATAAAATTTCAAGACATTTTGATTATTATGAAAATCTACTTTCTTGGTGTAAGATCTTTTTGCAAAATCAAACTTTTGCACCTTATAAGGGCAAAAATGAAGCTTTTGCCTTGCTTTTTCCTATGGAAAAACTTTTTGAAGATTATGTAGCTCATATGCTAAAAAAAGCAAATCCGACTCAAAATATCAAAACTCAAAGCAGCGGAAAATACCTGATCTCAAAAAAGGGTGAAAAATGCTTTATGTTAAAGCCTGATTTGTATATAGAAAATGAAACGATTTTAGATACCAAGTGGAAAATTCCAGATAGCAATGAAGATAAAAAGCATGGCATAGCGCAAAGTGATTTGTATCAAATGTTTGCTTATGCTTGTAAATTTAAAATTCATGATATTAAATTGATCTATCCTTTATGTGAAAGAACGATGAGTTTGCAAAATACAATAAAAGAATTAGAATTCAATGCAAATGAGCATTTGGCATTTTTAAATGATAATAGCCCTTTGAAAACAAATATAAAAGTGCAAGTGATTTTTGCACCTTTACCTTTTTAGTAAAAACTTTGCTAGCAAGTGTATCAAAAAGCCAAAGCAAGCTACAGCTATGATACAAGCACCGCTTGAGAGATTAAAATAATAGCTTATTATAAGCCCTAAAACGCAAAAAATCATACTCAATACACTTGCTAAAATCATTATTAAACCTAGTTTTTTTGTAAAATTTTCAGCTATAAAGCTAGGTATGCTAAGTAAAGCCATGATCAAAATAATCCCCACAAGGCGTATAGAAATCACTATGCAAAATGCCATAAGTGCGATTAAAAGATAATGAAAAAAGCTTGTATTTATCCCTCGCACTTTTGCAAATTCGACATCAAAGCTTAAAGCTTCAAATTGTCTATAAAATAAAAGCATTAAAACAATCACCACCCCATCTACTATCGCCATCAGCCATAGATCTTGCATTCCTACTGCTAAAATATTTCCAAAAAGATAAGCCATCAAATCCGTGCTATAACCTGGACTTAAATCTATAAGTATGATCCCAAAAGCCATCCCAAAAGCCCAAATCACAGCGACTATGCTATCGCTTCTGTGCTCATAACGCTTCGATAAAAATGCTACCAAAAAGGCTAAAAAGAGCGTGAAAATACCTGTGCTGATCAATATAGGCAAAGAAAAATAAAACGCTATACCAATACCCCCAAAAGCCCCATGCGTGATGCCTCCTGCTATGGAAAAGAGTCGATTTATCATCACAAGCGTACCTACGACTCCACAAGCAATGCTGACTAAAACCGCAGCCAATAAAGCATTTTGAAAAAAGGTGAAATTTAAAATTTCAAACATGGCTTTCCTTTGAAAATTTCAAACAAAAATTTTCTTTTTTAAAATTTGATTTTTTTAAATTTCTTCTTGCAAATTCTTGTTCACAAATTTTTTTCTTCTCACAATTTTCTTCATCGCAAAAGCAAGAATTTAAACTCATTTCTACATCGCAAAAATGCGAATGATTTTCATAAAGGTGTTTTAAAAATACGCTTTTGTCTTTTTCTTTGGTATTGGTATGCAAAAAGAGTTCTTTGTTTAAATACGCGATTTTATCACTATAAGCAAGCACGAGATTGATATCGTGGCAAATGAGTAAAATTCCTATACCCTTTTCATGCAAAGAACTTAGGAGTTCAAAAATTTGAATCGCGGATTTGCTATCAACGCTTGCTGTAGGCTCATCTAAGATCAGCATTTTACATTCATCGACTAAAGCTCTAGCAATAAAAACGCGTTGTTTTTGACCTCCGCTTAATTCATTGATTTTTCTATCCCAAAAATCCTGCATACCTACACTTGCTAGAGCTTCTAAGGCTTTGTTTTTATCTTTTTTACTATAAAAACCAAAAATTTTTTTATTGACAAGTCCCATTAAAACGATTTCTATAACCCTTGGGCAAAAGTTAGGATTAGCTAGAGTGTGTTGAGGGACATAGCCGATTTCATTTTTTTTAATCCCATGAAAACTGATAGTTTTTTTAGTCTTTAAAAGCCCTAGGATGAGTTTTACAAGCGTAGATTTTCCCGCACCATTAGGGCCGATGATAGAAAGAAAATCTTTACTATCATAGCTTAAGTTGATATTTTTTAAGATTGTTTCGTTATTGTAAGCGTAATTAAGATTTGATATTTCAAAAAAAAGCATTAAAAAACCTAACTATAAATTTTCATAAAAAGCATTTGCTGTTTTTAAAAGTTCATTTTCCCAATCATAAGATAAATAATCTATCTTGTAAATTTTTACATTGTATTCTTTTTCTAAAGTTTTTGCTGTTTTTTCAGGAAAACGAGTCTGTACAAAAATAACTTTAATATTTTTTTCTTTAATCAACGCACCCAAATTTTTTATATCTTTACTTTTTAGTTTTTTTCCTAAAAATTCTATATGATTTTGCACAAGATCATAACGCTTGGCAAAATATGACCAAGCGGGATGATATGTTATAAATTCTTTATTTTTTACTTTTTGTAATTTTGAAGAGATCTGTAAATTTAAGACATCTAACTCTGTTAAAAATTTATCTAAATTATGCTTGTATAAGCTTTTGTTTTGAGGGTATTTTTCTACTAGAGCATTATAGGTATTTAAGGCTATGTTTTGAACTAAAATGGGATCAAGCCAAGTAAAAGGATCTAAAATTTCTTTGGAGTTGCTAGAACTAGTTTTAGCTAGAGGAGTATCTTTTTGCATGTCTATGATTTTAACTTTTGGAAATTTTTGTTCTAGTTTATCTGTTAATTTCTTTTCAAATTCTAAGCCTATGGTAAAGTAAAGCTCACTTTTTTCAAGCTTTTTCATAGGGTTTGATTTGGATTTTGGCTTGTGTGTATTTGTGGATAAGATGTTTATATTTAGAGTATCACCTGCTATTTTTTTAACAAAAAAAGCTTGTGGGGCTATGCTTACGCTGATTAAAGGTAAATTTAGATTTTCACTTGGTTGTAAGGTTTTAGCGCAAAGAAAGGAATTAAAAAGTCCTAAAAATATAAAAAGAAGGAATATTTTTTTCATTATTTTATATCCTAAAGAGAATGAAATTTTAAAAAATTATAACAATATTAAGTTTATAAATTAGAATTTCTAAATTTTTATAGCACATCTATATGAAATTATTGTTTTATAGGGTATATTTTTTAATTTAAGTTTAAATTTGCTTATTTATAATTACAACATCAAAAATTCTCTTTTAAAATTTTTTAAAGAGAGGTGTAAAATCTGTGAAAAGTGTCAAAATTAAAGTCTCACTTATTGCAAATTTGATAGCAATTGTGTGTCTAATTTTTTAGGGATTATAACATTTATCTTTGTTAAGGATGAGGTTTTTAATCAAGTGGTTAAGTCTGAAAGTAATTATGTAAGAACTGCTAAAAATTCTATGGAGGCTTTTAAAGCAAGAAATACCGCAGCTCTTGAAAGCTTGGCTAAAAATATTTTAAAACTTCCTTATGAACAAATCAGCAATCAAGAAGCTTTAATGCGTTATGTAGGTAAGGATTTAAAGGTGTTTAGAGATGCTGGAGGGTTTTTAGCAGTTTATATTGCTCAGCCTGATGGTGAACTTGTTGTTACAGATCCTGATTCTGATGAAAAAGGTTTAAATTTCGGAATTTATGGTAAAGCAGACAATTATGATGCTAGAACAAGGGATTATTTTAAAGGAGCTGTAAAAGCAAATGGCTTGTATGTAACTCCTTCTTATCTTGATTTAACTACTAACCTACCTTGTTTTACTTATGCTACACCGCTTTATAAAGAAGGAAAATTTATCGGAGTTTTAGCAATTGATATTTTGGTAAAGGATCTGCAAAGAGAATTTGAAAACTTACCAGGAAGAACTTTTGTGTTTGATAGCGAAAATTCAATTTTCGTTTCTACTGATAAAGAGCTTTTAAAACCAGGTTATGATGTTAGCCCTGTTGCGAATATCGCTAAAGATAAAAAAGACTATGAGCCTTTCCGTTATGTAAGACCACTTGATGGAACTCAAAGATTTGGTGTATGTGCTAAGGTGTTAGGAGAATATACAGCTTGTGTAGGAGAACCTATTGATTATATAGAAGAGCCTGTGTTTAAAATTGCTTATATACAAATTGCTATAGTAATTATTACAAGTATTATTAGCGTTCTTTTACTTTATTTTATTGTATCACGCTATCTATCCCCACTTGCTTCTATCCAAGTAGGACTTAACTCCTTCTTCGATTTCATCAACCATAAAACTAAAAATGTTTCTACTATTGATGTAAAAACCAATGATGAATTTGGTCAAATCTCTAAAGCTATCAACGAAAACATCCTTGCTACTAAACAAGGTTTAGAACAAGATGCTAAAGCAGTAAAAGAAAGTGTTGAAACTGTAGGAGTAGTAGAAAGTGGTAATCTTACTGCAAGAATTACTGCTAATCCAAGAAACCCACAACTGA
>NZ_JAEQBP010000008.1:0-52690 GCF_017846595.1 Campylobacter sp. JH23
TAGCATCTTGTTCTAAACCTTGTTTAGTAGCAAGGATGTTTTCGTTGATAGCTTTAGAGATTTGACCAAATTCATCATTGGTTTTTACATCAATAGTAGAAACATTTTTAGTTTTATGGTTGATGAAGTTGAAGAAAGAGGTGATATTTGCATCTATTCCTTGAACTCCAACAATAAGATTTCTATAGAATATAAAAATAAATGGTATAATGATTAATATAAAGATTATAGAAAACAATACAGTCTTGAAAAAGCTTTTGGAAAAAAATGATAATAATTCTTCCAAACTTCTATCGATATAAGGTTCTAAAGTGTCTTTGTACACACCAGTGGAAATCCATAAATCATCTGCGTTAGGTATTAAATAGCTATATGCTGTTTTTTCTGCAATTGTATTTTCTCCATTGGGTTGAGGTTTTGTAAAGTGAAAGGTAACAAACCCTCCTTTATCTAATGCTCTTTGGTATAATTCTCGAACATAAAAGATTCCATTTTCATCTTTTGCATTATGTAAATCTGTGCCAATCAAGTCTTTTCTAACAGGATGGGCTTTGACGGTTGTTTTTTGATAGACAAAAAAGTATCCGCTTTAATCCTCTTCTTTAATCCTCTTCAAATCTAAAATTTTCAATTGCGGTAGCGATATTTTTATTTTTTCTTTTTCATCATCAACATCTTTGATTAAATCCCCTAAAGCAATAGCCATTGATTTGGTTAAAAGTTCAACTTTAATGTCTATTTCCTTGTTGATTAAATTTTTTGTTGTTTGGGCAATTTTTTGACTTCCTTTTAGATTGTTGTAATAAAAAATTGCAAAAGTTGCCAACATTGAAATAAAACAGATGGCTCCCAACATAAGCATTTTTTTACGAATTGATAATTGCATAAACACTCCTGAACTGATTTTTGAGCGCATATTTTGCCTATAAAGGTTTTAATTCATATTAAATTTGAAACAATTGTCATTTTGATTTAGATGTTTTAATTTTTTGGATTAGATTGCTTTTATGTGTTTTTAAGCTAAAGAAAGTCCTAAGACTTTCTTTAAGATAGAGTTAAATAGCACCTTTTGGAGCGCTAAAAGCATTAAGAGCTGGAAGTGTGCCTGTAAATTTTTCTATATTTACAAGTCCTGTATGCGCTATATTACCATTTGCAAGTTTTGAGCTTGGAATATCTATGGTTAAGACATTTGCATTTCCACATTTGCAAAGCCCATTTTCGTCAGGATCATACCAAGCGCCTTCACATAGTCTTACTACGCCTTGCATGATATCATCACTTATAATTACACCTGCTAAGACCTCTCCGCGTTTATTAAAGACTCTTACAACATCACCATTTTTAACACCAAGTTTTTTTGCATCTTTGGTATTTATCAAAATCGGCTCTCTATCTTTTATCGCATAAGTATCTCTTAAACTTGTGTGGCAAAGCTGAGAATGCAAGCGATCTTTTGGATGGTTCGTGAGTAGATGAAAAGGTGCTTCTTTGGTAGCATTTCCAAGCCATTCAATCGGTTCAAACCAAGTAGGATGCGCTTTGCAATCATCATAATTGTAATTTTTGATTGTTTGAGAGTAAATTTCAATCAAGCCTGATTCTGTGCCTAAAGCATTAAGGATTGGATCTTCTATAAATTCTGAAAAACGTGTCCATTCTAAGCTTTCTGCAGTGGCTTCAAAAGTAATAGGTTCGTTTTTTGCCCAAAATTCTTCAAAATTTGGCATAGGAGTAGCAAAAGCCTCACCAAAGCTTTGAGTTTGTTTTAAGGCACTATCATAATATTCTTTGATGAAGTCTTTTGCTTTTTTGCCCTTTTCTGTATAAGCATTGTATACATTTTGACCATAAACTTTGAAAATATCAGCAAAAATTATATAATCATCTTTGCTTTCACCCACCGGTTCAACGGCTTGTTTCATTGGCACTATATGCATATTAGAATAATCCCCACTCATAGTAATGTCATCTCTTTCATAAGATGAAGTTGCAGGCATTACAATATCTGCCATTTTCGCTGTTGGAGTCCAATAAATTTCATTAACTACTACAGTACGAGGTTTTCGCCATGCTTTTACATTGGTATTGGTATCTTGATGATGCACGAGCGGATTTCCACCTACCCAGTAGATAAAATCAATATCAGGATAAGTAATTTTGCTACCATTGTGATCTATGGTTTTGCCAGGGTTAAGTAAAGCATCTGCTATTCTTGCTACAGGGAAAGAATAACTTGCAGCATTTTGAAGCCATTCTGCGCCACCGCTTGCTTGGTTTGATTTAGCCAAACCTTGAAATTTGCCATTTTTCCAAATTCCTAAGCTTTCAGCATTGATTCCGCCGATTACCCCACCTTTGCAAGTTGGCACACCTCCATTGCTATAATGGTAACTAAGCCCAAAACCACCTCCTTTGGTACCGATTTGTCCTATCATAGAAGCTAAAGTTACAAGCATCCAGTGTGGTTGCTCGCCATAATGAGCTCTTTGCATACCCCAACCACTCATAATCATAGTAGGATTATCGTAGAAAATTTCAGCTAAATTCTTAATCATCTTTTCATCGATACCACAAATTTTGCTTGCCCATTTAACATCTTTTTTGATACCGTCTTCTTTTCCATCAAGATAATCTTTAAATTTATCAAAGCCAGTAGTATAATTTTCTAAAAATTCATAATTAACTTTATTTTGAGCAATCAAATGACTTGCCATACCCATCATCAAAGCTACATCGGTATTTGGGCGTGGTGCTACCCATTTTGCATTTAAAAATTGAGCTGTATCGGTTTTTACAGGATCAATGCAAATAACTTTTATTTTCTTTTCTTTAAGTTTTTCAAAATAAGCCAAACCTCTTTGTTCTGATGCAGTCCAAGCAATGCGTAAAGTAGAAATCGGGTCAGCGCCCCAAATAACGACATATTTAGAATGCTCTAAAATATTTTCCCATGAGGTTTGCTGTTCATAAACTTCAATGGAACCAACCACATAAGGCATAATAATCTGAGAAGCCCCTGTAGAATAGTCTCCAGTAGCGCCAACAAAACCACCTGTAACATTTAAAAATCTATGTAATAATATTCTAGCATTTTGCATATTACCACTTGATTTCCAACCATAACTTCCACCAAAAATAGCACTTGTACCCTTAGCTTCTCTTGTTTTTTTGAGTTCTTTTGCGATAAGTTTTATAGCTTCATCATAACTTACACGAACAAATTCATCTTTTCCACGAAGTTCAGGTTTAGGATTGTCAGGGTTTTCAAGATAGGATTTGCGTACATAAGGATATTTTACGCGAGATTTATAAACCATATCTGCGGTGTAATGCTGCAAAGGATTATCCATCTTAGTGATTTTTTCCCAAGGTTCACTTTTAATGATTTTACCATCTTTTATGGTAAGCTTTAAAATTCCCCAATGAGCTGCCGTGATGACTTCACCGTTTTTTACAAGTCCAAGACTTACTTTTGTAGCTTCTGCACTTTTTCCTGCACCTAAAGTCGGAATAAGGGGTAAAGTACTTAATGCTGCACCAATTTTTAAAAATCTTCTTCTATCTAACATAGCCTTTCCTTTTATTTTGCTTTAAAATCTTTTGCGTTTTTTTGTAAATATTGTATTACTAGCCACCTATCTTTTTTATCAATCCCTGTTCTATCTGTCATAGAGCGAAAAACAGCAGGCCAAGCATTAGCGGTAAATTCTTTTTCAGGATGTAAGGCATGGCAAATTCCGCAATTTTCAGCAAAAAGATTTTTTGCACGACTTAACATTTCTTTATTGTCTTTAGCAAAATCTTTTTTATCTGCCCAAATTTCAAGGCTCACCTTATCCCATTTACCATTTTTTCCCGCACTTGTTTGTGAGAAATTGAGTTTTGTATTTTTAGAAAAAGCAGCAACAATGATTCTTTGGGAATCGTTAAAATAAATCACAGAAGGAGCTTTGGGATTTACATATCCATCAACTTTTATTAAAACCCTATCTTTATCACTTTTTAAAATTTCAAAAGCATTTGTAGGTAAAAGCCTTCCTGTAACTTTAGTATCATCTTTGTTAAGATAAAGCGATACAACTTCATCTGTATAGGCTATTTCCTTAGCCCATAAACATGTCGCCAAGACAAAAAAAGAAATGAAAATTTTCATTGTCAATCTTTGATAATAATTATAATAGTATTATTTAAATAATTAATTATTCATTAATAAGATATTTTTTATTCTATATGTAAATATTTAATATTTCTATATTATTCCTTATGATTTCAAACTCATAGGGCTGATATTTTATCATCAATGAAATTTAAATGTATTTTAAAAATTAAATTGTTTATTTATGATAAATTCATATTTTTTATGATTGAAACAAGCTTTGCTTGGGTTTTTTTAATCACTTATATGAGTGATTTTTATAGATATTTAATTTTTTAAGTGATACTATTTTTGCGAAATTTGATGAAATTAAAAAAAAAGAGAAATAAAATATGATCTTAACTTTTATCTTATTAGCCTTAGCTTTGGCCTTGCTCTCATTTAAAAAAATAAAATTATCTTTTGTAGTATTGGTAATCAGTGGATTTTTGGCTTATTATCATAATATCATAGAAATAAGTTTTATTGTTTTTGTGGGTGTATTTTTTTTATTGTCCTTGTATTATAAAAATAATAAAAATGTATTTTTAGAGCTTTTGATAGTGGCATTTTGCTTGCTTTTATTTTTGCATTTTATTCCAGGTGTTAATAATGTAAAAATTCTAGATAAAGTTCATGCAAGTGAGTATAGTAGCGCTTTTACTTTGTATTTTAGTTTTGATAAGCCTTTGGGTGTTTTTTTACTCTTTTTGCTTATGCCAAGTTTGTTTGAGAATTTAAATAGAATAAAACCAAAATTATTTCAAGCAGCGTTATTGTTTGCAAGTCCTTTTTTGCTTTTATCTATCCCTTGGTATTTGGGTGTAATTAAAATGGAAATAGGCTTTCCTTCTTGGATAGTGTATTTTTTATTTTCTAATTTATTTTTGGTTGCTTTGGTTGAAGAAGCATTTTTTAGGGGTTATTTACAACAAAGATTACAAGGTTTGATAGGGGGTGTAGGAGCGCTTTTAGTCGCAAGTTTGGCATTTGGAGCGGCGCATTATAAAGCAGGTAGTTTGATGATAATCTTTGCTTCTTTGGCAGGTTTGATTTATGGAATGGCTTGGAGATATAGTAAGAGTTTGTGGCTTAGTGTATTTTTTCATTATGGTTTAAATTTAACACATTTGTTTTTCTTTACTTATCCCTCTTATGTAAAATAGAGATTATTTGATAAAATAATCTCCATCAAAGCTAATTAAAGAATATTTTCTCTCATCCCCTATGCTTTGAGTTAATTCTTCGATACTTAAAAAGCTAAGTGAATCTGCTTCCACATATTCGCGTACTTCTTCTAAATTTTTATTAGCGCTAATGAGTTCTTCAAAGGTTGGAGTATCGATCCCATAAGTATCTGGAAATTTAATTTCAGGGCAAGCTATGGCCAAGTGAATTTTACTTGCACCTGCGGCACGAAGTAGGGAAATGATTTTTTTAGAAGTTGTCCCACGCACTAAACTATCATCTACTACGACAATTTCTTTATCTTTTAGAACTTTATGCATAGGATTTAATTTTAATTTAACTTTTAAATTTCTAAGCTCTTGAGTAGGTTCGATAAAGGTTCTACCTACATAATGGTTTCTAACTATAGCCATTTCAAGTGGAATTTTTAAATATTGTGAAAAGCCTATGGCAGCACTTACGCCACTATCTGGAACAGGCACTACAAAATCAGCACTATGAGTAAATTTCTTTGCCAAAGCTTCGCCCATTTTTTTGCGTATCTCATACACGCTTTTTCCTTCTATAATGCTATCAGGTCTAGCAAAATAAATATATTCAAAAGCACAAATTCTAGGCTCTTGTTTAAAAAGTTCTATGCTTTCAAATTTATCATTTCCTTGAGTGAAAATAATCATTTCTCCAGGTTTAACATCGCGTATAAATTCTGCTTCTATAAGATCAAAAGCGCAAGTTTCGCTTGCTACGATATAGCCTCCATTTTTTAAGCGCCCTAAAGATAAAGGACGCACCCCATAAGGATCTCTTACAACATAGAGCTTGTCTTTACTTGCTAAAACAAAACAATAAGCCCCTATGCATTCTTGCAAACTTTCGATAAATCTATCTTTTAAGCTTTCTTTTTTACTTCTTGCTATGAGATGAACGACATTTTCAGTATCCATATTGGTTTGAAAGATAGCTCCATCTTCGATGAGTTTTGATCTTACTTTTTCTTTGTTGACTAAATTTCCATTGTGTGCTAAAGCAATATCCCCTAAGACTGAAGTCGCAGCTACGGGTTGGGCATCATTTAAGCTTGAATTTCCCGCGGTAGAATAGCGATTGTGTCCTATGGCGATTTCACCTTCTAGGGTTTTTAGATTCTCAGGGTTAAAAATTTGATTTACTTCGCCTTTGGCTTTGATAGTTTTGATAGTTTTACCATTGCTTACACTAATCCCGCTTGCTTCTTGTCCTCGGTGTTGCATGGCAAAAAGAGCATAGTAAGCATAAGTACTTGCATTTTTTGAATTTATAACTCCTACTACTGCACACATTTTAAATTCCTAAAAAATCATTAATTGAGTACATTTTTGGCTTTTGTGCATTAAGCCAAATAGCGATTTTAATCGCTCCTTTAGCAAAAGTTGCTCTTGAAGTTGCGGTATGGTTTAATTCTAAAAATTCACCCTCTTCATAAAAGCCCACAGTGTGGCGTCCTACAATATCTCCACCTCTTAGACTCATCACGGCAATTTCATCTTTGCTTCTTTCGCCTATGATACCATCTCTTCCGCTGATTCTTACTTTTTCAAGATCTAAATTTCTAGCTTTTGCTACACCTTGTGCTAAAGTCATAGCAGTACCACTTGGAGCGTCTTTTTTGTGACGATGGTGCATTTCTAAAATTTCTATATCAAAATTTCTTAACATTTGGCTTGCTTTGCTAGCCAGATGGTTTAAAACTGCAACCCCTAAAGACATATTAGTCGCATAAAAAACAGGCATTACTTCGCTTGCATTTTGCATTAAATGCAGGGTTTTTTCATCCAGCCCTGTTGTGCCAATTACTAAAGGTTTTGGCATTGTTCTTGCGTAATTTAAGAGTTCGTGAGTGCCATTTGGAGATGAGAAGTCGATGATAACATCACTTTTTTCAAAAAATTCTTCTAAATTATCACCCTTATCAAAAAGTGCAGCTGCTTTTGCTTTAGTTTCACTTTTTAAACATTCTTCGATCTGTTTGCCCATGCGCCCTTTAGCGCCATAAATTCCTATGTTTATCATTGTGTCTTATTTTTTCCTTAAAGATAAAATTGCATTTTAACATTTATTTTGTAAATTTTTTATAAGAAATCAGGACTTGATGTTTTTTAATTTGCTTAAATTTTCAAGCAATCTCGCTTCTTCTCCTATGCCCTTGCTTTCATAGAATTTTAAATTTGCACTCAGGTAGTTTTGCTTCACCCATCCGCCAAAATTGTGCGGATAAAGGTAATTTTTCTTTTCAGGATGATTATTGTTTAAATAATTGGGGATTTCAAGTGCAGGATTGTTTTTTACATAATCTAAGGCCTTGTTTATAGCATTATAGCTTGAATTTGATTTTGGAGCACTTGCTAGATAGACAGCGCATTGAGAAAGTATAATTCTTGCTTCAGGATAGCCGATATTTTTTACTGCGGTAAGAGTAGAAACGGCTAAATTTAAAGCATTAGGATCGGCATTGGATATATCTTCACTTGCAAAGATAATCAAACGCCTAGCGATAAAATCAGCACTTTCTCCTGCATCAATTAAACGAGCAAGATAATAAATAGCAGCATCCACATCGCTTCCGCGCAAACTTTTAATAAGAGCACTTGCTAAAATATAATGAGTATCTTTTGAGCTTACACCCTCGCTATTTACTCCGTTGCGAAGTTTTTTTAAATTTTCTAAAGTGATTTCTTTTTCATTTAAAACCAAAGCAAATTCAAGTAAATTTAACATTGCTCTAGCATCGAAGCTTTTTAGTAAAAATTCTTTAGCATTATCTTCTATTTTAAATGCTATTTTTTGTTGTACTCGCTCTAATAAAAGTTCTAAATCTTTTTGCCCAAGATTTTTAAATTCAAAAAGCATAGAGCGACTTCTAATGCCTGAACTTAAAACAAAATAAGGATTTTCAGTACTTGCACCTATAACAATGCAGCGATAATTTTCCATAGGAATTAAAAGCATTTCTTGTTGAGTTTTACTCAAGCGATGAATTTCATCGATAAAAATAAGAGGTTTATAAAGGCTGTTTTTGTAATTTTCTATGATTTTTCTTAAATCCTCAAGTTTGAAATTTCCACCATCAAATTCATAAAAATCAAGCCCAAAATCCTTAGCTACAACTCTAGCAAAGGTTGTTTTTCCACATCCTGCAGGTCCAAAAAATAAACTATGGGGAAGTTTTTGCATACTGATAAATTTTTTAAATACTTCTACAAGTTCTTGTTGGCCTAGAATTTCATCTAGGGTTTTGGGACGAAAATTTAAAGCTAAACTCATCAGTTTAAATTTATATCCGTAAATTCATTGCCATTGATTTTAAGCTGAGTTTTAGTATCACTATCATAATGAAGATCCATGATAAACATACCCTCTTCATTTTTTATAAAGTATTGATTTAAACCTCCAAAAAATTGCCCCCAAGTAAAGATTTCATCGGGCGATTTTAAACTAGAAATTTGAATATGAGCTTTATGACTTTGCATTGATAAAAAGATATTTCCTTTGATGTTTATATCTTGATTATCTTTTTTTAAAGTGATATTTTGTATTTGTAAGTTTAATTCTTCATTGGAAGGTTTAAAAATCAATTTATCATCAGAAATATCAGGTTTTTTTTGACTATAAATGAGATCAAAATTGATTTGATCAAAATCAATACTTTGATAAATTTGAGAAGTTAAATCTATATTTAGATTATTTGCTTTGCCTTGAGAATGCATTTTCAAGGTTTGATTATCATCATCAAAATAAATGATATTTTTATTATAAAATGAAGAGATTGTATGATTATTGATTTCGCAAAAATCAAATTTAAACTCTTCTACACTTTCGTTAAATTGTATTAAATTAGAAAACGATATAGGTTTTTCAAATTTTTGTTGATGGTCTAGGTTTTTTAGATAGAATTTTGCATAAAATTGAGAAAAATCAACTTGACCTATTTTTGAATAAATAGCTTTAATTTTTAAATCTTCTTTATCCAGTAAAATTTCAGTTAAAACATTTTCCCATAATGCATTTCCACCTTCATTGCTTAAATTGATATCTTGAAATTGAATTGATACATTAAGATCATTTTGAATAGATTGTATCTTAAACCAAGCTAATTCTTTATTTTGTAATTTATCATCTAAGAGTTTGAAGGGATTGCTAAGTTTTCCTTGTGCTATAAATTTTGAAAAATAATTATTGTTAAATTTAAAATCAAGCTTTGAAATTAAACCTAAATTATACTTGTCTTCTATGGTAAAATCAGCCTTTGAATTTAAAAAACCTTTATGGAAATTGATATTTTTTATCTCATAATAGGGATTTTGTGTTTGAGTAAGATTATAAAAAAAACTTTCATTAATATGTCCCATATAAAAAATTTGCGCAATGAAGCAAAGAAAGATAATAATAGGAATTATAAGTAGTTTTTTCAATCTTTTTTCCTTAAACAAATTTAAGTACTATTTTACAAATTCCTTGCTAAAAAAAGTTTAAATTTTGAAGAAATTAAATTTGCTTACTAAAAAGTAAGCAAATTAATAAGCTTTTTTGTAACACTCTATATCAATTTCTCTTGCTACAGGAATCGCAGGTGCTTGAGTAGGATTAGATGAATATCCAGGATAGTAAAGTTTTACTTCAAGAAAATCTCCTACTTTTAAATCTTTGAATTTTCCGTGTTTATCCATTCCAAAAATCCCACAATTATCCATATCAATTTCAGTATTTGGCAATATCCTTACAGCCATTTGCCCGCCATAGATTGAATCTATAAGTAAAGTTTTATTATTATCATAAACCTCTGCTATAGTACCTTGAAGTTTTACACTATCTGCAAGAAGCATAGAGCCTGTTAAAAGTGCTGATGCGATTAAAATACCTTTTTTCATTTTGTCTCCTTTTTTAAAAGTGATGACATTATAAAATTTTTAAGTGAAGTGAGTGTGAAATTGGATAAAATATAATTTTTTAGATATTTGATTTGAGTTTTTAAAAAATATCAATGAATTTTTAATTAAAAGTAAGTAGAATATCTTAAATAATGTTGAGCTTAATTTTTCAAAGGAATATTAATGTTAAAAAATATATTGATTAGTTTGATTTTATCTTTTTTATTGATCGCGTGTGGCGGTGAGAAAAATAAGAATTCAAGCGAGTTAATTCGTGCACAATCTCAAGGACTTCTAAAAAATCATGAAGCAATTTTTGTTGAATTTAAAGAAGCTATTGTTGATTTTGATGAAATGAGTATTGATGCAAAAATCAATTCTAAAAATTCAAAAATTCTACTTACAAAGGCATCAGACTCTAGATTTTTACTAGATTTAACTTATTTAGAGGCTAATCAAAATTATAAAATAGAATTTATTTATAAAAATATTCCTATTGTTTTAGAATTTCAAACAGGGTGGATAGAAAATTTTACTTATAAAGCTCAATTAGAGCAAGATGAAGAAAAAGCTTATTTGCATTTAAATTATAGCTTTGGAAGCACTTATAATTGGCAATTTGAAGATAAAACACAAGAAGGTTTAAAAATCACTTTAGATGGCAAAGACTTAGCCTTTAGCTTGGGTGAATTTAGTCTTGATACTGATGATATTAAGCTTTTAGATAGACCTCAAGAACTTGTTTTAACTTATGATGAAAAAATCATGGGTTTTAAAGAAGCCAAAGTGCTTCAATTTCAAATTCCTAGCAAATCAAAAAATAATGATTTTAGACTCATTAGTGCAGAAGAAAAAGATCAAATTGCTACTTTAAAATTTTCTAAAGAACTAGCTGAAAATCAAGCCTTTCAAGATTTTATCCAAATATCACCCGAGCTTAATTTTAGGGCGTGGAGTATAGGAAAAGAGTTAAAAATTTCAGCTAATTTTGAGCCAGGAGAAAAGTATAAAGTTAAAATCGCAAAAGGTTTAAAATCAAATCAAGGCTTAATCAATCAAGGTGAAGAAGCAAATATCATCCTACAAAAAGACCTAGATCCAAGTCTTGTTTTTGCAAATGATGGGGTATTTTTGCCTAGTGGGGCAGAATATCAAGTTTATATCAAATCGCGCAATGTTAAAAAGATTCATTTAAAAGTAAGTCAAATTTTTGCAAACAATATAAGTGAGTATTTGCGTTATAAAAATTTGGTGGGTAAAAAAGATGATAGCACTCAAGAAGCGTTTTATTCTTCAGATGGTTTTAATTATGTTGCTAAAAATGTCATTGATAAAAAAATAGAGCTTAAAAATCAAAAAAATACTTGGATAAATACTGCTTTAGACTTAAGTGATTTAAAAGGTAAAACTGGAATTTTTTCAGTGAGTTTAAGTGTTGATGCTAACGATCTTGATTATAAGGGTGAAAATGTATATCGTATTATAAATAAAGCTAGTGTCAGTAAAAATCTTATTTTTTCTAATATCGCTTTAAGTGCTCAAAACCTAAATAAGCAGCTCGTAGTTCACGCAAGAGACTTTAGTAAAAATGAGGCCTTAGAAAATGTAAAAATAGAGCTTGTAAGTAAGCAAAACCAAATTTTGCAAAGCCAAAATACCAATTCTAATGGAGATGTGAAATTTCAAATTCAAGAAGATGATGAAATACTCTATATTTTAGCAAGCAAAGAGAATCAAATCAGTGTTTTAAGATTTAGCAATCCTCTATCCACAGATGGTTATGATGTAGAAGGGGATCAAAATCATGAGATGATAAAGGCGTTTATTTACACAGATCGTGGGGTTTATAGAGCGGGTGATAGTGTGCATTTAAGTGTGGTTGCAAGAGAAAATACAAATCCGCTCAAACACCCTATAAGTTTTACTTTAATTAATCCTAAAAATCAAAAAGTCATAGAAAATCAAATTTTAAAAAGTCAAAATGATATTTACTATACGCAAATTCATTTAGATAAAAATGCCATTAATGGACTTTATAGGGCAATTTTTAATATTGCTGGGGTGGAATTTAGCAAAGATATTTTAGTTCAAAGTGTGGTGCCAAATCGCATTAAGGTAGAATTAAATGCTGATGAAAATAGAAGTTTAGATGATGGGAATTTAAACTATGAGCTTTCTTCAAAATATCTTTTTGGAGCCTTAGCTTCAAATTTAAAATATCAAAGTTTTGTATATTTTTCTCCAAAGAATTATCATAATTCTAAATATAAAGATTATATTTTTATTAATCCAAGTTCATTGATTATCAGAGCAAGTGCTGATGATAAGGGAAATTTAGATGAAAAGGGCAGGGTGCAATCAAGTGTTGAAATTCCTGAAAATATTTTAAATTCTCAAGGTTACAATTTTAATGCAAGGATTGTTTCAGAAGTCTTTGAAAAGGGTGGCAGATCTGTAAAAGCTGTTAGGGATGTAAATTTAAATCGTTATGATTATTTTGTGGGAATGAAAGCTTTGACAAATTCTTATGTATCTGAGGGAGAAACGATCGATTTTTATGCCATTGTAAGTGATTTAAAAGAAAATTTAGTTTCAGGCAAAACTTTAGAGTATAGAATTTGTCAAAATGATTATTATTGGTGGTGGGATTATGATTCTTATGATGAATTTTTGCGCTCTATTAAGCAAGATCACAATACCAAACTTATTGAAAAAGGGGAGCTTACTAGCTCTAGCGAGCCTATGAAATTTAGCTTTAACACAAGCAATTATTATGGACAAATGTTTATTGAGCTTATAGATAAAGAAAGTGGAATAAGCGCAGGGCAAAGTTTTTATGTAAGCTCTTGGGGAGAGCCAAGCTATGCTGATGTGGTGAGTTCTTTAAAAATTAAAAGTGATAAAAACAAATATAAAATAGGACAAAGTGCAAAAATAGAATTTGAAAGTGTTGCAGGAGCTAAAGCACTCATAACTTTAAGTTCTAATTCCAAGATTATTGATCGTTTTGTGATGGATACTCAAGGTGAAAGCACGAGTATAGAATTGGCGATGAAAAAAGAATATGCACCAAATATCTATGTAAGCGTGAGTTTATTTCAAGATTATAATAAAATTGATAATGATCGTGCCCTAAGGCTTTTTGGTATAATTCCTTTGTATGTAGAAGATGAAAATACAAAGCTTAATTTAGAATTAAAAACTCCTGATAAAATTTTACCTAATAGTGATTTTGAGATAGAAATTCAAAGCAAAGATAAAAGAGCTTTTAATTATACTGTGGCTATTGTAGATGAAGGACTTCTTGATTTAACAGATTTTAAAACCCCTGATATTTGGGAGGGCTTTTACGCAAAAACAGGATTTACTTTAAAAACTTATGATACTTATAGTCAAATTATCCCTAAATTTACCGGAGGCGATAGTGTTTCAAAGATAGGGAATTTGAGAGCAGATAAAAATCGTGATGATAGCGCACAGCGTTTTAAACCTGTAGTGCTTTTTAATGCTCCTGCAAGAAGCGATGAAGCAGGCTTTGCAAAACTTAAATTTAAAATGCCTTCTTATATGGGTTTGGTTCGTGTGATGGTTGTGGCCAATGAAAATGACGCTTATGGTAGCATTTCTAAGGATATGCAAGTAAGTGCACCTCTTGTGTTGCTTGAAACTCTGCCAAGGACTTTAAAAATAGGCGATAATTTCACGCTTTTAACTCAAATTTTTAAAACAGAAAATCGTATTAAAAATGCAACCTTGAGCGTAAGAAGTAAAAATTCTCTTATAAAAATAAGTCCAGATACTCAAGCTATAGACTTTAAAAATGCTACTAATTTAGAAGTGATGATGGATGCAAATGTAAGTGATAATAGGATTGGTAAAGAGCTTTTAGAATTTGAATTAAAAAGTGAAAATTATACTTATAAAAATGAAATTGAAATCGATATCAAACCTATCAATGCTTATACATATGAAAATAATACTAGTTTGATTAAAGCAGGAGAAAGTAAAGAATTTATTATAAAAGATTATATTTTAGGGACTACAAATGCAACTTTAAAGCTTTCGCCTACACCTATTTTAGATATGGATAAAAGAATTAAGTATTTGTTAAATTATCCTTATGGCTGTATAGAACAAACTACCTCAGCAGTTTTGCCACAACTTTTTTTAGATAAATTTAGCACGGAATTTGACAAGCAAAAAGCGATTAATAATATCAATGCAGCCATCGAGCGTTATGCCAATTTTCAAACCGCTGATGGAGGATTTGCTTATTGGCAAGGAGGAGATGAAAGCAATGCTTGGGGAAGTAATTATGCGGGAATGTTTTTGATTTTAGCTAAGCAAAATGGGTATTTTGTGCCTGATTCCATGTATGAAAGATGGTTAAAATATGAGCAAAATTTTGTTCAAAAAAGTATATATCATGATTATATGATGGATATAAAAGCAAATTCATTATATCTTTTGGCTATGGCAAAAAAACCTAATATCAGCGAGATGAATTTGCTTTATGATAGTTTAAATACGCTAAGCACTGAAGCTAAGTGGCAATTGGCTGCAGCATATAAACTTGCAGGTGTTGAAGATACTGCAAAACAGATTGCAAGCAAGATTTCTATAGAGCCTGATTCTAAATATTCTTCTTATACTTATGGTTCTTTAATAAGAGATGAGGCTATTATCGCAAATGCTTATAAACAAATTTATGGCACTAATAATGAAGAATTACTTCAAAAAATCAGCTATACCTTACTTTCAAAGGATTATTTATCCACACAAAGTACAGGCTATGCTTTATATGCTTTAGCCATGGGTGCAAATTTAGAAAATATGAATGAAAATTTTATGGATGCGACTTTAAAAATAGGTGATCAAGTACATACTATCGATCAAAACCAAATGCAAATTTTTTCTTTCAATAATGAAAAAGCTATTATAAATGCGAATAAAGACATATTTGTAAGTTTTGGAGTAGAGGGGGTAAAAGCGGGTGAAAATTCAGCTTTTAGCAATAAAATCAGTTTAGATCGTGCTTTTTATGATGAAAAGGGTAATAAAATCAGTCCTAGCGAGATTGGTTCTGGACAAACCTTTTATATGAGAATTTCAGCGAGCTTAAATGAGGGTGCAAATTATGTTTCTAATATCGCTTTAACACAAATTTTACCAAGCGGTTGGGAAGTGAGCAATACGCTTTTAGATGATAACACTCCAAGTTTTATTAAAAATTCAAGCTATGATTTTATTGATGTTAGGGATGATAAAATCATGTGGTTTTTTAGTTTAAATAAAAATCGCACGCATCATTTTTATATAAAACTTAATGCCATAACTCCAGGAAGTTATACTTTAAGTGGTGCTTATGTAGAAGCGATGTATGATGATACTTATAGAGCTTTAAGTGAAAGTGAAAAAGTAGTTGTGAAACGCTAAATAAAACATGAAAAATGCTTTAAAAATTTTTAGCTTTTTGCTACTTTTTTTTCTTGCTTATGTTTTTTATGTATATTTTTCTTTTGATAAAAATACCTTACTGGATGATTTTAAAAGCCGTTATAGTAAGATTTTATACGATAAAAATGGCGAAATTTTAAGTGTTTTTTTAAATGATGAAGAGCAATGGCATATCAAGAGCACTGATATTCCCAAGCGTTTGAAAGTCTCTGTGATTAATTATGAAGATAGGAAATTTTATTCTCATTTTGGAGTAGATTTTTTAGCTTTAATGCGGGCTTTTGTAAATAATTTTAATTCTACTCAAAGAAGTGGTGCAAGTACTATTAGTATGCAAACGATTAAGCTTTGGGATAAAAAAGATAGAACTTATTTTAATAAATTCAATGAAATTATACAAAGCTTAGCTTTGGAAAATGCCTTCAGTAAGGATGAAATTTTAAAGCTTTATTTAAGCAATGCTCCTTATGGCGGGAATTTAATCGGTTATGAAGCTGCTATTTTATTTTATTTTGATAAAAATCCTAAAGATTTAACTTGGGCTCAAGCTGCTTTGCTTGCGATTTTACCCAATCAACCAGGACTTATTAATTTAGAAAAAAATAAAACGAAACTTTTAGATAAACGCAACAAACTTTTAGCAAAACTTTATGAAAGAAAGTTAATCAACAAAGATATTTACGAACTTTCTTTAAAAGAGCCCTTGCCAAATTTTAAGCCTCGCAAAAATATTGCACCCCATCTTGCTTTAAGACTTTTAAGTGATGATAATAAAGAAATTTTTTCAAGCATAGATAAAAAAATTCAACTTAAAATCGAAAAAAAGGCTAAAGAATTTTCTTATACTTTGCAACAAAAAGGCATACAAAATTTAGCCATTATTTTAGCCGATACTAAAACACGCAAAGTTTTAGCTTATGTGGGTTCGCAAGATTTTTATGATATGGCAAATTTAGGACAAATTAATGGAAATATTGCCAAGCGCAGTGTGGGTTCTACTTTAAAACCCTTTTTGTATGCTTTAAGTATTGATGAAGGCATTATCGCACCGGATTCAATTTTGCTTGATGTTCCAACCTTTTTTTCTAATTTCAATCCCCAAAATGCAAATAAAAAATATTATGGGATAATCAGTGCAAAAGAAGCTTTACAAAGATCTTTGAATGTTCCTTTTGTATCGCTTTTGCAAGATTATGGTTATGAAAAATTTTTTTATAAATTAAAAGCTTTTTTAAATTTTGAAGATGAGAATTACAAGCGATATGGGCTTTCGCTTATTTTAGGAACTAAAGAATTGAGTCTTGAGGATCTTATAAAACTTTATTTGGGTTTGGCAAATTATGGAGAGCTTGCCAATCTTTCTTTTATAAGAGATGAAAATTTAAGCGGAGTAGCAAGAATGTTTTCTAAGGGTAGTGCGTATTTAACCTTAGAAGCAATGAAAGAACTTCAAAGAGTGGGTTTAGAAAATTACAATAAAGAAAAAATTATTTCTTGGAAGACGGGCACAAGTTATGGTAGAAAAGATGCTTGGGCCATGGGCGCAACTCCAAAATATACCTTAGGAGTTTGGGTAGGAAATTTTAGCGGTGAAGCTAATGCAAATTTATATGGCGTGAGTATAGCAGGAGATTTGCTTTTTGAGATTTTAGGACTTTTAGATGAGGTGGATTTGGAATTTGCGCCGCCTGATGATTTGATGACAATCAAGTTAGATAGTATCAGTAAATATAGATATGATGAGGATTTAAATACAAGTTATATTAATGTTTTATATCCTAAAGGGGCAAATATTTTAAGAACTTCCCCTTTTTTGAAAAAAGTTTATGAGTATCAAGGTAGGGAGCTTGATTCTAAGGATATTCATTTTAAAGATGCAAAAGCATTGATAAAGCTTGATTTTCCTGCTTATGCACTCCATTTCTTTCAGCAAAGAAATTTTAAATTTTCAAATAAAAAGGGTGTTAAGATTATCTATCCTAAAGATAATTTAAAACTTATTTTAGCCAAAGATTTAAATGGAATGAAAGGTCTTGTGGCAAAAGTAGCTAATTTAAATAATGAAAAGCTTTTTTGGTATTTAAATCAAAAACTTATTTATGAGGGAGATGAAAATACGCAAAATTTAAATTTAAAAGAAGGCAAATATCAGCTTTTTATTATTTCTCAAAGCGGTGAGCAAGATACGGTTTGGTTTGAAATTAAATAATTTTTTTACAAATTTTAAAAATTTATAAAAATATAAGAGTTTTTTTGTATTATTTTTAAAATTTATCATCATAGGAATTTATGATGAAATGATTCGAGGGAATATGCAAAAAACATACTCTTTACCCGAACTCACCTTGCGCGGTTTGCTTTTGGGAAGTATTTTAACTATTATTTTTACAGCTTCAAATGTATATTTGGGGTTAAAAGTGGGACTTACTTTTTCATCATCAATTCCAGCTGTAGTCATCTCCATGGCAGTTTTGAGTCTTTTTAAGACTTCAAATATTTTAGAAAATAATATGGTTCAAACTCAAGCTTCAGCAGCAGGAACTTTATCATCAGTTATTTTTGTTATCCCAGGGCTTTTTATGTGTGGGTATTGGAGTGAATTTCCACTTTGGCAAACTTTTATGATATGTCTTTGTGGTGGCGGACTTGGAGTGCTTTTTACCATACCGTTAAGAAGGGCTATGGTAGTTGAAAGTAAACTTGCTTATCCTGAAGGTAGGGTAGCAGCTGAAATTTTAAAAGTAGCCAATAAAGTTCAAAGTGATAAAAAAGGCAAACAGGGTGTAAAAGAAATAGCCTTAGGCTCTTTTATAGCTGTTTTTTTAGTTTGTTAAGCAATGGTTTTAAACTTGCTGCAAGTGAAAGCAGTTTGGCTTTTATTTGGAATAAAATGGCCTTTGGTTTTTCAGCAGGATATTCTTTAGCGCTTTTAGGAGCAGGATATTTGGTAGGTTTAGCAGGTGCTATAGCACTTTTTGTAGGGATGTTTTTAGCATGGGGAGTTTTTACTCCTTATCTTTCAAGTTTTGAATTTGATGGTGTGAAAAATGCTAGTGAACTTGCTTCTAGTGTTTGGGCGGCTAAAGTTAGACTTATTAGTACTGGAGCTATTGCTATAGCAGCGCTTTGGACCTTAATAGAACTTTTAAAACCAGTGATTTCTGGCATTAAAGAAATTATTAAAAATGTTACAATTTCTAATACAAAAAGCCAAGAAAGCACCGATTAAGATCTTTCTTTAAAAAGCATTTTTATACTTTTTATAATTATGACTATAGGACTTTTCATTACTTTTTATAGTTTTGTATCGGATGCAAATTTAAATAATTATTATCAAATTTTATTTGCCTTTGTTGGAACTTTAGTTTCTGTTTTAATAGGTTTTTTTGTTGCAGCAGCTTGCGGATATATGGCAGGACTTGTAGGATCTTCTTCTAGTCCTATTTCTGGAATCGGGCTTATTGGGATTATTGTTTCATCCTTGGTTATTTTACTTTTGGGTGCAAATTTATTTGATGATCCTATGCTTTCTAAATTTGCTATAGCCTTGGCTATTTTTACTACAAGCGTAATTGTAGCAACTGCTGCTATTTCAAATGATAATTTACAGGATTTAAAAACAGGATATTTAGTGGGCGCTACCCCTTGGAAACAGCAAGTTGCTTTGCTAATAGGTTGTGTTTTTGGTGCTTTGGCTATAGTTCCTGTTTTAAATTTGCTTTATCAAGCCTATGGTTTTGTCGGAGCAATGCCAAGAGAAGGTATGGATGCTTCATCAGCTTTAGCAGCACCGCAAGCAAATTTAATGAGCACTATAGCACAAGGAATTTTTAATCACAATATAGAGTGGAGTTATATAGCATTTGGAGTAGTTGTAGGTATATTTATCATTATTATAGATAAGATACTAAGAAAAAATGGCAATTTATCCTTACCACCTTTGGCTGTGGGTATTGGTATTTATTTGCCACCATCTGTAAATATCCCTTTGGTAATTGGTGGAATTTTAAAATATTTTGTGATGAGATATTTAGCAAACAAATATCAAAATAATTCTCACAAAAATGAAAAAATAGCAACCCATGAACAAAAAGGGACTTTATTTGCCTCAGGACTCATCGTAGGGGAAAGTATTTTTGGCGTTATTATAGCTGCAATTACTGTTTTTTCTGTTAGCATGGGCGGAAGTGAAAGTCCTTTGAAATTAAGCTTTTTAAATATACACAATAATGAATTATTAGGTTTGATATTTTTCATAGGAGTCATACTTTATTTTATCAAGCGTATTGTTAAAATTCATTAGAATTTAAAACATTCATAAAGAAGAATTTTAAATTTTTTATAAAATTCTTCTTAGTTTATTTATCTTGTAACTTTATTTTTAATATCTTGATCCAAAGTATAAAATGCTCCAATAGTAAAAAATTGTATTCTTACCCAAGCCAGTAAAATGAGAAATAAAACTCAAAATTAATCAGCTTTTTCATACAAATAGTTTATTTTTATCGTCTGCTTTAAGAAATTGTTTTTATATTTTTGTCGTGTTTAAAAAAAGTTTGTAGAATTCTTTTTTTATTTTAAGGAAAAATATGGATAATTTACATGCTTTAATACTAGGAATCATTGAGGGTTTGACTGAATTTTTACCCATTTCTTCTACAGGACATATGATTTTAGGGACGACTATTTTAGGTATTGATATTAATGAATTTTGGAAAAGTTTTTTAATCATTATACAACTAGGATCGATTTTAGCAGTGCTTTTTGTGTTTTGGCGTAAGCTTTTTAAAGGACTTGATATTTGGTTTAAACTTGCAGTTGGTTTTTTTCCTACAGGGCTTATAGGATTTGTGCTTTATAAGTATTTAAAAGAGCTTTTTAATGGCTATGTAGTAGTTGTGATGCTTATTTTAGGTGGTATTGTTTTTATTGTTATTGAATTAGCTCATAAAAATAAAGAATACAAAACCAATTCTTTAGAAAAAGTGAGTTTTTTACAAGCTTTTTGCATAGGTATTATCCAATCTCTAGCAATGATTCCAGGTACTTCAAGAAGTGGAGCAAGTATTATAGGTGGACTTTTATTAGGACTTAACCGCAAAACAGCAGCTGAATTTAGCTTTTTACTTGCTATCCCTACGATGATAGTTGCAACTGCTTATAGTATTTACAAAGAACCTGAACTTCTTAGCAACGCTAATGCTTTAATCCCTTTAAGTATAGGCTTTGTTACAGCTTTTGTGGTAGCGGTTTTTGTGATTAAATTCTTTTTAAAATTCATTTCAAAATTTGATTTTATTCCTTTTGGAATTTATAGGATAGTGTTGGGAATTTTATTTTTTTATTTGTATTATAGCGGAATTTTAAATTCTGGGAGTGAGTTTAAGTTATAAACAAATATTAAATTTATTCTAAGATTTTTTTAAAAATAAGCTGAATTTCAAAAAAAATTAAGTCTTAGAAAGCTAAAATTAGAACTTTATAAACACTCACAGAGTCAGTGAGCAAAATAAGGTTAAAAGTTATGGAAAAAGAAGTTATTGCATACTTAGATGATGAAAAAATAGTTGATTCTCAAAGTAAGAATTCTATTGATTTAAAAGAAATTTATTTTGATAATTCTAAAGAAAGTTTAGAAGTAATCCGTCATTCTTGTGCGCATTTAATGGCACAGGCGATTAAGAGTTTGTATCCTGAGGCTAAATTTTTCGTTGGTCCTGTTATAGAAGATGGTTTTTATTATGATTTTCGTGTGAATTCTAAAATCGGCGAAGAAGATTTAGCAAAAATTGAAAAAAAGATGAAAGAATTAGTCGAAGCCAAACAAGAAATCGAAAAATATGAAATCACAAAAAACGAAGCTATTGCTAAATTTAAAGACGATGATTTAAAACAAGAAGTTTTACTCCGTATTCCTGATGGAAAAGTAAGTATTTATAAACAAGGAGAATTTGAGGATCTTTGTCGTGGTCCTCATGTGCCTAATACCAAATTTTTACGCAACTTCTCACTTACACGCGTCGCGGGAGCTTATCTTGGTGGCGATGAAAAAAGAGAAATGCTTACGCGTATTTATGGTACTGCTTTTGCAGATAAAGAAAGTTTAAAAGAGCATTTAAGAATCATAGAAGAAGCTAAAAAACGCGATCATAGAAAATTAGGAACCGAACTTAAACTCTTTACTTTTGATGATGAGATAGGGGGTGGACTTCCTATTTGGTTGAGTAATGGTGCAAGACTTAGATCTAAACTTGAACATATGCTTTATAAAATTCATCGCTTGCGTGGTTATGAGCCTGTGCGTGGGCCTGAGCTTTTAAAAGCAGATGCATGGAAGATTAGCGGGCATTATGCAAACTATAAAGAAAATATGTATTTTACACAAATTGATGAACAAGAATATGGCATTAAGCCTATGAACTGTGTGGGGCATATTAAAATTTATCAAAGTGATGTAAGAAGTTATCGTGATTTGCCTTTGAAATTTTTTGAATATGGCGTGGTACATAGACATGAAAAAAGTGGGGTTTTGCATGGACTTTTTAGGGTAAGAGAATTCACTCAAGATGATGCGCATATCTTTTGTATGCCAAGTCAAATCAAAGAGCAAGTGCTTGAAATTTTAGCCTTTGTTGATAATTTGATGAAATTATTTGACTTTAGTTATGAGATGGAAATTTCAACCAAACCTGCTAAAGCTATAGGCGATGATGAAATTTGGGACACAGCTACTAAAGCTTTAAAAGAAGCCTTAGATGAACAAGGCTTAAAATATGGCATTGATGAGGGTGGAGGTGCTTTTTATGGGCCAAAAATCGATATTAAAATCACTGACGCTTTAAAAAGAAAATGGCAGTGTGGTACCATACAAGTAGATTTTAATCTTCCTGAACGCTTTAAGCTAGAATACACAGATAGTAACAATGAGAAAAAGCAGCCTGTAATGTTGCATCGTGCGATTTTAGGTTCTTTTGAAAGATTTATAGGAATTTTAACTGAACATTGCGCAGGGGAGTTTCCATTTTTTATCGCACCAACCGCAGTGGGTATAGTGCCGATTTCTGATTCTCATATTGCTTATGCGAAAGAAATTCAAAGAGCCTTGCTAGAATTAAATATCGATAGCGAAGTATATGAGAAAAATGAGAGCTTAAGTAAGAAAATTCGCACTGCTGAAAAACAAAAATTACCTATGATTTTAGTTTTGGGCGATGAAGAGGTGGCAAAGCGAAGCGTTGCTTTAAGAGATAGAAGAGCTAAAGAACAAAAAAATCTTAGCTTGGACGAATTTATTAAATTAGTTAAGGAGAAAATGAGTGAGGTACATTTTTGAGTAAAGAAAAAGAAGTATTGCTCAACGAAGAAATTAGAGCGGACGAAATCAGATGTATAGGTGATGATGGCAAAGCATATGGCATTATCAGCAGTGATGAAGCTTTAGAGATTGCAAATCGTTTAGGACTTGATCTTGTAATGATAGCTGCAGATGCAAAGCCACCTGTTTGTAAGATTATGGATTATGGAAAATTCCGTTATCAGCAAGAAAAAAAGCAAAAAGAAGCAAAGAAAAAACAAAAAGTAATCGATATTAAAGAGATTAAACTTTCTGTGAAAATTGCTCAAAATGATATAAATTACAAAGTAAAACATGCTTTAGAATTTTTAGAACAAGGTAAGCATGTGAGATTTCGTGTGTTCTTAAAAGGGCGTGAAATGGCGACTCCTGAAGCAGGTGTAGCTTTGCTTGAAAAAATTTGGACTATGATAGAGAATGATGCTAATCGTGATAAAGAGCCAAATTTTGAAGGACGCTATGTTAATATGCTTGTAACTCCAAAAAAAGCTTAATCTGTTTTTACAGATAAGCTTTTTAAAGGTTTAAAAATTTTGAAGGAAAATCCCTCTTTTTTAAAAGAACAAATCATTACTTATTTAGGCAATAAAAGAGCACTTTTAGGATTTTTAAATAAGGGCTTTAAGGTAGCTAAAAAAGAACTTGGTAAAGATAAATTTAGTTTTTGTGATATATTTAGTGGCTCAGGTGTTGTAAGTCGTTTTGCAAAAGCACACTCAAATTATATTTTAGCCAATGATTTAGAAAATTATTCCAAACTTATCAACAAATGTTATCTTTCTAATAAAGATAAAAATTTAACCGAGCTTTTAAAACATTATCATAAAATTTTAACCCAAAATTTAGAATTTCAAGCAGGTTTTATAAGTGAACTCTATGCTCCAAAGAATGAGGCTTGCATCCAAAAAGATGAACGCGTTTTTTATACTCTTAAAAATGCTTTATATCTTGATACTTTAAGACAAAAAATCGAAAAGGAAATTCCTGAAGAGTTAAAGCATTTTTTTATAGCGCCTTTAATCTATGAAGCAAGTGTGCATTCAAATACTAGTGGAGTTTTTAAGGGTTTTTATAAGGGTAGAGATGGAGTGGGTAAATTTGGTGGAGAGGCGCAAAATGCCTTAAAGCGTATCAAAGGTGATATCGAGCTTAAAATGCCTATTTTTTCAAATTTTTCTTGTGAATTTGAAGTGGTGCAAAAGGATGCTAACTTACTTGCAAAAGAGCTTGAAAATATCGATGTGGCTTATCTTGATCCTCCTTATAATCAACACCCTTATAGTTCGAATTATTTTATGCTTAATTTAATCGCAAATTATCAAAGGCCTGATGAAATTTCAAAGATTTCTGGTATACCAAGAGATTGGAACCGAAGTATTTTTAATAAAGAAAAACAAGCAGAAGATGCTTTGTTTGAGCTTATCAATGATTTAAAAGCCAAAATCATTTTGCTTTCTTATAATTGTGAGGGTTTTGTAAAGAAAGAAAAATTTCTAAAGCGTTTGCAAAGCTTAGGTAAATGTCAAATTTTAGAGCAAAAATACCCGACCTTTAGAGCCTCTCGCAATCTTAAAAATCGTTCCATTCATATACACGAACAATTATACATACTTAAAAAAAAATATTTAATTTATTAATCCATCAAAAGGCATTAAAATCTAGTAGCAAATCTTAGCGTCCATTGTCTTTGTATACAAAAAGCTTCGTGATAATTTTTGAGATATATGAGTATTTTTGTAAGAGTCTATCAAATTTTATAAACCCATAAGTGTTATTTTAAGCATTTTTTGTCTATAATTAAGCCATTTGAAATTCAGTAAGGACTAGGAATGAGATTAAAAGTAGGAATTTTGGGAGCAAGCGGATATGCAGGTAATGAGCTTGTGCGTATCTTACTGAATCATCCTAAAGTAGAAATTTCCTATATAGGTTCTAGTTCAAGTGTGGGGCAAAGCTATACGAAGCTTTATCCCAACACGCCTTTAAATTTAAATTTTGAAGATAAAAATTTAGATGAACTTGAACTTGATGTCTTATTTACCGCTACTCCGCATGAATTTAGTGCTAAACTTTTTAGCGAGTCTTTATTAAAAAAGATGAAAATCATAGATTTAAGCGCTGATTTTCGTCTTAAAAATCCTAAAGATTATGAGCTTTGGTATAAATTTACTCATCCTAATCAAGAGCTTTTAAAAAATGCAGTTTATGGACTTTGTGAGCTTTATCAAGAAGAGATAAAAAATGCAAATTTAATCGCAAATCCTGGTTGCTACACTACTTGCTCTATACTTAGTCTTTATCCGCTTTTTAAAGAAAAGATGATTGATTTAAATTCGGTGATTATCGATGCAAAAAGTGGAGTCAGCGGCGCAGGAAGAAGTGCAAAAGTAGAAAATCTTTTTTGTGAGGTAAATGAAAATATCAAGGCTTATGGATTAGCTTCACACCGTCATACCCCTGAAATCGAAGAGCATTTAAGCTATGCAGCAGGAGAGAAAATCACTTTACAATTTACCCCTCATCTAGTACCTATGCAAAGGGGAATTTTAACTACTGCTTATGCAAATTTAAAACATTCTGTAAGTGAAAAAGAAATTCGTGAAATTTATCAAAAATATTATCAAGACAGGAAATTCATAAGGCTTTTACCACCGCAGTCGTTTCCGCAGACTCGGTGGGTTAAATCAAGCAATTTTGCGGATATAAATTTCAGCATCGATGAACGCACAAATCGTATTATTGTTTTAGGTGCTATTGATAATTTAATCAAAGGTGCAGCAGGACAAGCTGTTCAAAATATGAATTTAATGTTTGATTTTGATGAAGATGAAGGACTTAAATTCTTTGCAAATTTGTAAAGGATAAAAATTGCAAGTTAGAGCAATGCAAAAAAGTGATTATGAAGGAGTTTACAAGCTTTGGTGTGATATCAAAGGTTTTGGAATTCGATCGATTGATGATAGTAAAGAAAATATAGAAAAATTTTTAGATAGAAACCCAAACCTTAGCGCAGTAGCTGTGATTGATCAAGAAATTGTTGGAAGTATACTTTGTGGGCATGATGGTCGCACAGGAGGTTTTTATCATGTGTGCGTGCATAAAGATCACAGAAAAAAGGGTATAGCCCATGAAATGACAAAATTTTGCCTTGAGGCATTAAAATCTGAGAAGATTAACAAGATCGCATTGATAGCCTTTAAGAGCAATGATTTGGGTAATGAGTTTTGGAAGCATTATGGTTTTACCTTAAGAGAAGATGCGAATTATTATGATTTATCGCTCAATTCTCACAATCAAACTAGTTTTAATGTTTGAGGGTAAATCATGCAAAAATATTTAGAAAAAGCAAATGTCTTAATCGAAGCTTTGCCTTATATACGCAAATTCAGCTCAAAAATTATACTTATAAAATACGGCGGCTCAGCTATGGAAAATGAGGAGCTTAAACATTGTGTGATGCAAGATATAGCTCTTTTAAAGCTTGTAGGCTTAAAGCCTATTATCGTTCATGGTGGGGGTAAAGATATCTCCAAAATGTGCGAAAAATTAGGCGTAAAAAGTGAGTTTAATAACGGACTTAGGGTGAGTGATCAAGCCACAACAGAAGTAGCAAGTATGGTGCTAAATTATATCAATAAAAATTTAGTTCACAGCTTGCAAAATTTAGGTGTTAAAGCTATAGGGCTTTGTGGCAAGGATGGGGGACTTTTAGAATGCGTGCAAAAGGATGAGAATTTAGGTTTTGTAGGCGAGATACAAAAGGTAAATTCAAGTGTTTTGCAAGATCTCTTAGAAAAAGATTTTTTACCCATCATAGCTCCTATTGGAATGGATGAAAATTTCAATACTTACAATATCAATGCCGATGATGCAGCTTGTGCTATTGCCAAAGCTTTAAAGGCGGAAAAACTTGCTTTCTTAACCGATACTGCAGGACTTTATGAGAATTTTGAAGATAAAAATTCTTTAATTTCTAAAATTTCTATAACCCAAGCAAAAGCCTTGGTTGACAAAATTCAAGGCGGTATGCATGTAAAATTAAAATCTTGTATAGATGCTTGTGAAAGTGGAGTTAAGAAAGTGCATATTTTAGATGGACGCGTGAAGCATTCTTTGTTGCTTGAATTTTTTACCGATGAGGGTATTGGGACTTTAGTGGGTTAAAGGATGAAAATGAATTATAAAGAGCAAAGTCATATTATCCCTACTTATAAGCGTTTTGATATTGTTTTAGAAAGCGGAGAAGGGGTTTACCTTTTAGATGATAAGGGTAAAAAATATCTTGATTTTTCAAGTGGTATAGGTGTATGTGCTTTAGGATATAACCATGCTGAATTTAATGCTAAGATTAAAGCCCAAGTTGATAAACTTTTACATACTAGCAATTTATATTATAATGAAAACATAGCCCAAGCAGCCAAGCATTTAGCTAAAGCGAGTGGCTTAGAGCGTGTATTTTTCACAAATTCAGGAGCAGAAAGTATAGAAGGAGCGATGAAAGTCGCTAGAAAATATGCTTTTAATAAAGGTATCAAGGGTGGAAATTTTATAGCCTTTAAACATTCTTTTCATGGAAGAACACTAGGAGCTTTATCTTTAACCGCTAATGAAAAATACCAAAAACCATTCAAGCCTTTAATTTCAGGTGTTAAATTTGCAAAGTATAATGATTTTTCAAGCGTAGAACGCTTAGTCAATGAAAAAACTTGCGCTATTATCTTAGAAAGTGTGCAAGGAGAAGGTGGTGTCAATCCTGCTCAAAAAGATTTTTACAAGGCTTTAAGAAAGCTTTGCGATGAAAAAGATATATTGTTAATCGCTGATGAAATTCAATGCGGCATGGGGCGAAGTGGTAAATTTTTTGCTTACGAGCATTCAGGAATTTTACCTGATGTAATGACTTCTGCTAAAGCTTTGGGATGTGGGCTTAGTGTCGGAGCTTTTGTAGTGAGCGAAAAAGTAGCACAAAAATCCTTAGAAGCAGGCGATCATGGAAGTACTTATGGAGGAAATCCTTTAGTTTGTGCAGGTGTTAATGCGGTTTTTGAAATTTTTAAGAAAGAAAAAATTTTAGAAAATGTTTCTAAACTTACGCCTTATTTAGAGCAAAGTTTGGAAAATCTTATCAAAGAATTCAGGTTTTGTAAAAAAAGAAAAGGTTTGGGTTTTATGCAAGGGCTTAGTCTTGATAAAAGTGTAAAAGTAGCTGAGGTGATTAAAAAATGTCAAGAAAATTCTCTTTTGCTTATCAGTTGTGGGGAGAATGATTTGAGATTTTTACCCCCTTTAATCATAGAAAAAAGCCATATAGATGAAATGAGCGAGAAGCTAAGAAAGGTTTTTAAAAGTTTTGAATAAATTTTTTATTGATAAAAATTTATTCTTTTCCATCTACTATGGGTACAAAAAGACATTCTTCTAGAATTTCTTTTTGTAAATGAGTACCGTTTTTGGTTATGCGAGTGATAAATTGTTTGCCATTGTGCAAAATAGGGGCTACAAGTATGCCCCCATCACTTAGCTGATCGAGTAAAATTTCAGGAAGTTGTGTCGTATAAGCAGAGAATAAAATTCTATCATAAGGCGCATAATTTTTCCATCCATTTTGTCCATCTTCAAATTTAACATTAATATTAAAAAGCTCGAGTTCTCTAAAGGTTTGTGCTGCTTTTTTGGCTAAATTTTCTATGCGTTCTATGGTAAAAACACGCCTTATAATCTTGCTTAAAATCGCTGCTTGATAACCACTTCCACAGCCTATTTCTAAGACACTGTCCGCATCTTTAAAATTTAAAGCCATAGTCATTTTAGCCACGGTTAAAGGAGAGCTGATCCATTGAGAATTAGCTAAAGGTAAAGCATCAAGACGATAAGCATGGGCTTTAAGCGGGGAAAAAATTTCGCGTGGAATTTGACAAAAAGCATTAAAAAGTTCTTCGTTGATGAATATTTTTTGTGCGATTTCTTCGGCCATACTTTGACATCGTTTTTGCTCAAATGCGTTCATTTTTTCTCCTCGTAAATGACAAATTGTAACGAATAAAGTTTCAAAATTTGATTAAAAACTAAAAAATTTGTTTTTCTTATTGATATTTTGGTTATACTAAAAATAAAAAAGGATGAAAATGCTTATTCGATTTAAAGATAAATTTCCAAATTTGGGTCAAAATGTCTTTGTTGCAGAGGGTGCTAAGATTATAGGAGAAGTAGAGATAGGTGATGAAAGCAGTGTGTGGTTTAATTGTGTTCTAAGAGGCGATGTTAATTTTATTAAAATCGGTAAAAGAACAAATATACAAGATTTAACCACTATCCATGTGTGGCATAGAGAATTTAATAAAGATGGAAGTTTAAAAGATGCAGGCTTTCCTACTTGCATAGGAGATGATGTTACTATAGGGCATAATTGCGTGATCCATGCTTGCAAGATCGGCTCTCGTGTGCTTGTGGGGATGAATGCAGTGATTATGGATGATGCAGCTATAGGAGATGATAGTATAGTGGGTGCAGGTAGTGTGGTAACCAAAGGCAAGAAATTTCCACCCAAATCACTCATACTTGGAAACCCTGCAAAACTTATACGCGAACTAAGCGATGAAGAAGTGGCATTTTTAAAACAATCTGCTTTAAATTATGTTGAATTTAAAAATGATTTTTTGGATTGATTTAAAATTTTAACAACGCTGTTTTTATGAAAAAGCTCAAATTTATCCATTTTAAATAGACAAATGGAGCATTTGAGCTATATCGACAAAATTTCATAGAGTTGTGTTTGTAAAATTTTGTCTTAGCTTTGTTAAATCTTTTGAAAGTTTGATTTTATATTTTTCTTTGTTGTTAAAATTAAGAAATTTCTCATCCAGCTTTGAAATTTGACTTTTTGCATATAGGGCAATTTCTTCTACATTTTTTTGTTTATTAAGAATTTTACCCTCTTTAAAAACACATTTTAAAAGTTCTTTTCTTTCTAAATTTTCATCAAGTTTAGGTAATTTTTCATTATAAATATAAAGCTCATCAAAAAGCATTTTTTGAGTGTTTTTGTCATAAATTCTAAAAAGTTTTTTAAAATGCGGTAGGGTTATTTTTTGTTTGTCTTCGCTGATTTTAATTTTAGGCGTGATGAGTTTATCTTCTTCTATGGCAACGAGTTTATAAACACAGCCAAAAATAGGATCACTTGAAGCAGTGATGAGTTTTTCGCCTACCCCAAAAGCATCAATAGGTGCATCATTTTTAAGCAGTTTGTTTATGCTTTTTTCATCTAAAGAATTTGAAACGATGATTTTGCATTCTTTTAAATCATTTTTATCCAAGATAGTACGAATTTCTTTGCTAAGTATTTCTAAATTTCCAGAATCAATACGCACACCGCATTGTTTGATTTTAAATTTTTTAAATGCTTTGACCGCGTTTTCTAGCCCTTGTTTGTAATTATAAGTATCGATGAGTAAGGTAGGATTTTGAGGATAAAGTTCTAAATAATGACAAAAAGCACTCAATTCATCATCAAACATTTGCACCCAAGAATGCGCCATAGTTCCACTTGTCATAATGCTATAATTTTTCCCTGCAAGTGTGCAAGAGCTAGCTTTGCAACCTCCTATTATGGCCGCTCTTGCCCCTTTGAGTGCCGCCTCGCTTCCATGAGCTCTTCGCGTGCCAAATTCAAGCACGCTAAGATTTTTAGCTGCTCTTACGATACGATTGGCTTTTGTGGCAATTAGGCTTTGATGATTGATACTTAAAAGTAAGAAGCTTTCAAGAATTTGTGCTTCAATAGCATTGGCTTTGATGATCATCAAGGGTTCGTTAGGAAAGATGATTTCGCCTTCTTGCATGGCATAAATTTCGCCCTTAAATTTAAAATTTTTCAAATATCTTAAAAATTCTTCTTTAAATATCCCTTGAGAGTGCAAATAGGCTATATCATCTTCATCAAAATGCAAACAAGATACAAAGTCTAAAATATCCTCAAGTCCTGCAAATATAGCAAAAGAGCCGTGATCGGGAATTTTTCTAAAAAATATATCAAAATAAGCTATTTTGTTTTCAAAACCATTTAGAAAATAACCTTGCATCATGGTTAATTCATAAAAATCACAAAGCAAGGTGTTATTTGGTTTTGTATAAGAATCTTTTTTCATAAAAGTTAATTTCCAAGAAATTTAAAAATCATCAAAGCTTATACTACCTTTAGAATAGTTTGTGACCTTACTTTCAAAGAAATTGCTTTTTTGATCATTAAATTTAGAAAAATCATCTACCCATTTGATAGGGTGTTTTGCATTGTAAATTTTATCAAGATTGATAGCAACAAGTCTTTGATCTACAAGATAGTGGATGTATTCTTCTATAATATCGTCTGTAAAACCCATGATTTGATTTTGAGTAATGTATTTGCCCCATTTGATTTCTAAATCGCCCGCTTTTTTAAACATATCATAAATTTTGTTGATATTGTTTTCATTAAACAAATCAGGTCTTTCTTTACGAACTGAATTGATCATATTTTGAAAGAGTAAAAGATGAGTGATTTCATCTCTTTGAATGAAACGAATCATTTGAGCAGAACCAAGCATTTTACCTGCTCTTGCAAGCGCGTAAATCGCAGTAAATCCACTATAAAAATATACTCCTTCTAAAATTTGATTTGCTACCATGGCCAAAAGAAGTTTATTATCATCTACATCGCCCGCTAATTCTTCATAGATACTTGAAATAAAATCATTTTTTTCGCGCAAGGTTTCATCGTGCTTTTCCATTTCATAGATTAAATCCGTATTATCGCAAATGGCTTCAACCATTACTGCATAAGATTTTGAATGGTTAGCTTCTTCATAAGCTTGGCGTGCTAAAACCGCATTGATTTCAGGAGCAGTGATGTAAGGATTGATATTATCAGCTAGATTGTTGGTTTGAAAGCTATCCATAGAAATGAGCTGAGACCAAACAAGATCATACATTCTTTTTTCACCTGCAGTTAAATTACAGCGATAATCTAATGCATCTTTAGTCGTATCTACTTCTTTTGGAAACCAAGTGTTTGCTTCCATTAAATCCCATAATTTTAAAGCCCAAGTGTATTTTGCTTTTGTAAAATTTAAGATTCCATGAGGATTTCCGCTAAAAACTTTACGATCTGTTAATGTTTCATTTGAGCCTGGATTATAAATTCTTTTTCTTTGCATTTTTTACCTTTCTTTCATATCTTTGTGACTATGCAAGTTTGGGTTAGAATATCATGTAAATTTAGTTTATCTTTTCTTAAAAAGCTTATAAATAAACCAAAAATCAACCCAAAACTTATAATAAATATAATATATCTTAATAAAATTCTAAAAAAAGTTATTTTCTTACCCGTTTTTAGATCGATTAGATAAAGATCATAAGCCTTAAGCCCTGGACTTTGAGCTTTTGAGGCTAAAAATAAAGCTTGAATAAAACCAAATAAGAAAGTACATAGGGCTGTGATATAGGAGTTGTTTAAAAAAGCCTCCTTAGAGCCCAATAAAAAATAAAATAAATATAAGATAGGGACATAAATTAAAAATATATCTATAAGCAAAGCTCTAAATCTTAACCATCTAGAGGCTATTTTTGCCTTAGTTTTCATTTAATTTCCGCGACTTCCTGGCTTAATAGCTTTACTTCCTTCTTTACAAAACGGACAATCATTTTCATCATAAATTTGAAAATCAAAATTTCCTAAAGTAAAAAGAGGTAAATTATCAGGCAGTTTTGCACTCGGTTTTCTAGGATTTTTTAAATTTTCAACCGCGCAAAAACCGCGATTTGCCAATGCTGCAAAACCTAAAACTTTTCCTCCTAAGCTTTCTATGATTTTAGCACTTTCTAAAGCACTTCCGCCCGTTGTGATGATATCCTCGCAAATGATAAATCTTTCGCCTTCTTTTACCTCAAAACCGCGTCTTAGAGTCATTTCTCCATTAACTCTTTCGGTAAAAATAAAGCGTTTATCACAAGCTCTAGCAAGTTCATATCCTGCTAAAATTCCTCCCAAAGCAGGAGAACAAATGCTGTCAAATTCTATATTAAATTCGGCTATAATTTTAGTAAGCTCATCACAAAGTCTTGCTGCTAATTTTGGATTTTCTAAGACTTTAGCACTTTGAAGATAAAACTCAGAGTGCTTACCCGAACTGAGTAAAAAATGTCCTTGTAAATAAGCCCCACAATCTTTATAAATTTGCTCTAAATCCATTTTTAAACCTTTAAAAGTTCGCTTTCTTTGTTTTTTACACTTTCATCGATTTTTGCAGTATAAGTATCTGTTAGTTTTTGCACTTCATCATAGGCTTTTTTAGCTTCGTCTTCTGAAATGGCTTTATCTTTTTCAAGTTTTTTTACGGCATCGTTTGCATCTTTGCGAATATTTCTTACCGAAACTTTTGCTTTTTCACCCATAGCTTTTGCTTGTTTTACATTTTCTTCTCTTTGCTCTCTTGTCATTGGAGGGAAGAATAATTTTACACTTTCGCCATCATTGTTTGGATTTACCCCTATATTTGCTGCTGCAATAGCGCTTTCTATAGTTTTTAACATAGGTTTTTCCCAAGGAGTAATGCTTATTGTTGAAGCATCACTTGCTAAAACGGTTGCAACTTGATTTAAAGGAGTTAAAGAGCCATAGTAATCTACTTGAATATGATCTAAGATATGTGTATTGACTTTACCTGTGCGTAGGGTAGTAAAATCTTTTTTTAAAGCTTCTAAGCTTTTTTCACTTTGAGTTTTTTGTTTGTTTAAAATTTCATTAATCATATTTTTTCCTTATAAATTACTTACTTGTATTTGATTCGTTAGGTATTTGTGGAGCACTTGGAATAGCTGGCACGTTTATAGCATTTGGAGCAGTAGGAATGCTTGTATTTGTTTCAATTTTGATTTTTTCAGCTAAAGAATCTTTACTTGTACTATTGTATAAATATCCTAAACCTATAGTGTTTGCAATAAGTAAAATTCCCATGATGAAAGTAAATTTCGCTAAAAATCCTGCGGGTCCTTTTGCTCCAAATAAACTTTCATTGCTTCCGCTATAAGCTCCAAGTCCTATGCTTGAGCTCTTTTGAAGTAAAACAGCTATACAAATAATAACGACGATGACAAACTGCAAAATAGTTAAAAGAGTAATCATAAATTTTCCTAAATTTTAAAAATTTTTTGAGTTAGATATTGTAACTAAATAAAACTTGAAAAGATTTGAAATTTTAAGAATTTTGCGGGGACTTTCCCGCAAAAAATTATCTACTATTGAAACTTCTTAGGATATTAAGTAAAGATACAAAAAGGTTTACAAAATCAAGATAAAGCGCTACAGCACCTTCAATTGGAGTTTCATAGTTTCCGCGAATAATATTTTGTGTATCATAAAGAATATAAAATGAAAATAAAATCGCTGCTACGGCTGAAATAGCTAAATTTAATAAACTGCTTTGGAAGAAGATATTAAGCAAAGAAGCCGCTACAACCACGATTAAAACTATAAATAAAGCTTTACCCATTAGTGTGAAATCTTTTTTGGTATTCATAGCAAAAATACTAAGCGCTGCAAAAGCTACTGTTGTTAGAGCAAAAGCTTGAGCGATGATTACTCCACCTGCTGGTAGGGCAAGAACAGAAATGAGTAATGGCGTTAGGGTTAAGCCTGAACAAAAAGTAAAACCAAAAAGTAAAATTAAATTCAATGGAGCTTCGCGTTTTTTAAATTGCAAGGCAATCAAAAGTCCTATTTCAACAGCAAAAAGTATCCAAAAGGTTACTTGTGATTGTATAAAAAATGCCGCTAAAGCATAAATTCCTACATATGCACCAACAGTTGCTGCTAAAAGAGAAGCCGCAAAAAGTTGATAAGTTTGTTTAATAAAAATACCAAGTTCACTTGAACGAGTGTTTTCAAATTCTCTTGATCGTGAATAGTCTCTATCATAAAGACTCATATTCATCCTCCTTAAAAGATTTCGATTTTAACTTAAATCTTGAGCGAACTCTAGCATAAAAAATTTAATAAAGAGTTAATTTGCGAATGTTTGCTTGTAGGTGAAATTCTTTGCTGAAAATTTGTTATAATTTTAAGATTTTTCAATTAGGTTGATATATGGATAATCTTATTAGCGGTGCGATCAAATTTATGCAAGAGGATTTTAAAGAGCATGAAGAACTTTTTGAAAGTCTTAAAAATAAGCAAAATCCTCATACTCTTTTCATAGGTTGTTCTGATTCTAGAGTGATCCCCAATTTAATCACCAATACAGGCCCAGGTGAGCTTTTTGTGATACGAAATATTGCAAATATTGTCCCACCTTATCGCGTGGGTCAGGATTATTTAGCGACTACTTCAGCAATAGAATATGCTTTAAATTCTTTACGCATTAAGAATATCGTTGTATGTGGACATAGTAATTGTGGTGGTTGTAATGCATTATACTATTCTGATGAAGAATTGGATAAAATTCCTAATGTAAAAAAATGGCTCACTATGCTTGATCCTATAAAAAGGGATGTTACGATCTTTGCAAGAGATGATATAGCTATGCGTTCTTGGCTTACTGAAAAACTTAACTTAGTGAATTCTTTGCAAAATATTTTTACCTATCCTGGAGTGCAAGAAGCTTTAGATGAGGGAAGATTAGAAGTGCATGCTTGGTATTATATCATCGAAACGGGTGAAATATATGAGTATGATTTTAAGGCTAAAATTTTTAAATTAATTCAAAATAGGAAAACGCAATGAAAAAAATAATCATTTTGTTTCTTTTAGGTATTTCATGTCTTTGGGGGGATGAATTTCGTCTTATAGATACCAATGCAAGTGCGCAAGATAAGAGTGTTTATAGTTTGGTGCAAAAATATATCGATTTAAATCGCCAAATTAAAGAATTTAAAAAAAATAATGATGAAAATTCAAGTTCCTATGATGGAATTTTAAGCGAATTTGAAAAAGATAAAAAGTCTATTCTTTCTAAAATGCCCGATATGATAGTAAAGCAACAAATCAATGAAAAAGCAGTAGAAAGCTTTTTAAAAACAAGGCAAAATTTGTTAGATTTACAAAAGAAGAGCATAAACAAACCTTATGTTTATGTAGATACAACCTTAAATATTATGTATTTAGATGTTGTTAAAAGTTTTTATTCGTCTTTATTTGAGCTTGAAAGACTTTTTAAAAATGCAGCAAATAGTGAAAGTATAATCTCTACGGTCGATAAGGCAATGGAAAATTTGCAAAATTCAACCAATATAGATCTTAGTATTTATAAAGCTAAAATCAATAATCCATCTGAATTAGAGAAAATTTCCAATAAAGAAGAAATGATTTTTAATGCTGTGGATGCTTATGTAGAAATTTTAAAATATTTGCGTGCGAATGCAGATTTGTTAGAAAGTAATTATATTTTTTCTTTGCTTGAACTTCAAGTATGGATAGATCGTATCAATGAAATGGCCAATATTGATTTTATAAATACGGGTAAGATAGTTATTTCGATTTTAGTTTTAGTTTTTTTTATGTCTTTAAGACGCTTTTTTTCAAATATAGTTTATTTTATCCTCGTTCGTTTAGTTTATCACAATAAAAGCGATGCAGATGATATTAAGGTTATTTTTATAGACAATATTAAAAAACCTGTGGGTTTTTTGCTTATTTGTTATGCCATTTCACTTTGTCTTACAATAGCAACTTATCCTGCTCCTTTAAGTATTAATTTAAGTAATCTTTTCCACATAGTTTATGCTGTTTTAATCGCTTGGTTGATTTTAAGGATACTTGATGGATATGGCGTGGTTTTGGTTTCAAAACTTGCACAAAAGAGTGGCAAAAAAGAAGTGGTAAATTTAGTCATTAAAATTTTATATTTTGTTATTTTTGTGATCGCACTTCTTTATATTTTAGCACAACTTGGTTTTAATATCTCGGCTATTATTGCATCTTTGGGAATTGGTGGTTTAGCTGTTGCTTTAGCGGCGAAAGATATCATTGCAAATTTCTTTGCTTCTATACTCTTACTTTTTGATAATAGCTTTAATCAAGGAGATTGGGTAGAGGTTTCAGGCATAGAAGGAACCGTGGTTGAAACAGGACTTAGAAAAACTACTATTAGAACTTTTGATAATTGTCTTGTATTTTTACCAAATTCAACTATTATGGGAGCTAATATCAAAAATTGGAGCAAAAGACGCATGGGGCGTCATGTTAAAATGTATTTGGGTGTTGGTTATGATGCTACTCCTGAAAAATTAGAAAATTGTGTGAAAGATTTAAAAGAGCTTTTATATACAAGTCCTTTAGTAGCACATGAAGATGATGGAGCATTAAAGTATGGCGATCATACAACAAAATATCGTCAAAATTTAGTTTCTATCAATGATCTTGAGGGTTATAAAAATGCTTGTTATGTGGCTTTAAGTGAATTTGCAGATAGTAGTATTAATATAGAGCTTTATTTTTATATCAAAGAAATAGGTGGAAAAGATTTTAGAGAAGCTAGACAAAGTTTAATGCTTGAGTTTATGCGTATAATTGAAAAAAATGGTTTAACCTTTGCTTTCCCAAGTCGTAGTATTTATATAGAAAATTTACCACCCCTTGATTTGCAAGCAAAAGCTATAAAATAGCAAGATTTTATCTTGCTATTTTTTTAAACTGGCATAACGCGTATATTTGGACTTAATTCTTCTTGTAAAATTGTTTCAATAGCATAAAGTGTTGCACCACTTCCACTAGAACAACCACTACAAGCACCAAGATAACGAATATAAACATCAATTGCTGCACCTTCAGCCTTTTGTATATCAATCACTTCCAAATCTCCACCATCATTATGAAGCATAGGGCGAATTTCAGCATCTAAAACACTTTCAACTGCTTTTAATTGTCCCACTACGGTCATTTCATCAAAAGCCACATCACTTTTCATTGTATTTTTGAGTTTTTCTCTATCTATTTCAGCTCTAGTTTCAGCTAAAATATCTACAAGGTAATAATCTCTTTTTTCATGTCCGCCTGGTTTGATACAGGATTTACAAAAAGCACCCGCTTTAGTATATTGTGTGATTTCTTCTACAGTGTGTAAATCATTAAGTTTAATCACTTCTTTAATAGTTCCAAGACTTACCCTAGCGCACTCGCAAACTATAATTTGATCTTCAAAATCTTCAGGACTTATGCCTTTATAATGCGCTGCTGCTTGTTTGATTACATCATAAGCCATAACTGAACAGTGCATTTTTTGAGGTGGAACAGCTGGAGTTTCTGGATTATCACGCATAGCAAATTCCACATCTAAATTTGTGATTTTTACTGCTTCATCTACAGTTTTTCCTATACAAAGATCTACCATAGTATCACTACTTGCTATAGCTGTACCACAACCAAAACTTTTAAATTTTGCATCGATAATTTTATCAGTTTTTTCATCTACAAGCCAAAAAAGTCTTACCGCATCGCCGCAACTTTCTGCGCCAAAATCAGCTACGATCAATTTTGCATTGCGTGCTTTAGCATCTTCTTCGCTAAATTCTCCCATATGTTGAGGATTATTCATTCTATCTTGAACTTTTTGTGAATACTCATCCCAAATGGATCCACCAATTAAACTATTTTTTCCCATTTTTCATCCTTATTTGTAATTATTTGGATTATAAGCATAAGTGCAAGAAATTGCTCTTAATCTCTGTGTTGCATTTTTAATTTGTTTTGCTGCATAATCAATTTCTTCTTCAGTGTTAAAACGTGACAAAGAAAGCCTTAAAGCTGTATGTGCTAAGTCATTTTCAGCTCCGATTGCTTCCATGATAGGATTGCTTTCTAAAGCTTCACTTGCACAGGCTGAGCCCGTACTTGCAGCTATACCATTTTTATTTAAATCCCAAAGCATTGCTTCGCCTTCAACTCCTTTAATGCTTGCTAAGATTGTATTAGGCACACGGTGTTCTCTTTTTCCAACCACTGTTGTATCAGGCAAGGCTAAAATTTGATCTTCTAGTTTATCTCTTAAACGGCGTATATGAGAATCTTCAAAATCAAGCATAGTATTTGCAATACGCAAAGCCTCGCCCATAGCCACTATATAAGGCACATTTAAAGTCCCGCTTCTACGACCACCCATGTGTTCTCCACCGTGTAAAAGTGGAGTAAGCTTAAGACCTTTTTTGATAAAAAGTCCGCCTACACCTTTTGGTCCATGGAATTTATGAGCTGAAAATGAAGCAAAATCAACTCCTACTTGGTTTAAATTTACTTTGATTTTTCCTACTGCTTGGGTAGCATCTGTATGAAAAAGCGCTCCAAATTCATGAGTAATTTCTGCCATTTTTTGAATATCAAAAATCATTCCTGTTTCATTATTAGCCCACATAACACTTACAAGTGCTGTTTTATCGCTAATCACTTTACGCAAATCTTCTACAGTAGAAACTCCTTCTTCATTTACAGGAAGTTCTATGACTTTTACTCCAAGACTTTTTAAAAAATAAGCAGCAGCAGCAACAGCAGGGTGTTCTACGCTAGAGATAATCACTTCATTGCGTTCTTTATCTAAAATATGATCAAAATATATACCCTTAAGCACCCAGTTGATACTTTCAGTAGCACAGGATGTTATAACTATATCATCTAAATCATTTGCGCCAAGTCCCGCATAAAGTTTATCCATAGCTTCTCTTAGGGCAGGATGAGTTGCGCTGCCCCATTGGTGAAGACTGTTTGGATTTCCATACATGTCTTTTAAAAATGGCAACATTAATTCGTATGCGCTTGGATCAAGCATCGTTGTTGCATTATTATCTAAATATACTTTCACTTTAATTTCCTTAAATTTTAATTCGGATATTTTTTATCTTTTTATGAAAATGGATAATAACAGAAAAATATAAATTCTAGTTTAAAAATTATAGCAAAAATATGAATATTAAAGTAAAAAAATACAAAGAATTATGGATTAAAATTTGTATTTTTAAATATTTATAAAATTACTTTAAAGTAATACTGATAAATAAGAATTTAATATCTTATTTAAATTGGCTTGTTTTTGACGACGATCTAAGAAATTTTCTATGGAGCTAGAACGCATATTATTAGCATTATCTAGCTTTTCTAAATCTTTATTTTGGCTTTGATATTCTTCTTTAAGAGAGTTAAATTCGCTATGATTTTCATCAATATAAATTTGGAAGATAGAGCTTGAATTTGCAAATTCTCTTAAATCCATATCTTTTTGATAATTGACATATTGTTGAAAAAAAACTGAAAGCTTATCTTGAGAAGCGGTTTTTTTATCTACTCCATTCACATAAAGATATAAATCAAAGCTCATTTTTTGTTCGTTTTGTTGTTTGATATAGTCTTTTATATCCATTTCCCCTCTAAGGATTTTTTGAAAATTAGTATGAGCATTGAGATCCAAACTCGCAGGTTTCATAAAAAAATTAAGCTCGTTATCATTTTGTGTTTTGATATCATGATAAATAAAATTCATCAAAAGCCCTGATTTTGAAACTTCAGCATTTTTGGTTAGGTAAGGTTTTAAAATTTCATTAGATGAGGTATTGTTTAAAGCTCTATCGAAGTGAAAATTAGTAATTTTGTTATCTAGCATTAAAGTATTTAGGCTTAGAGTTTTGTTTAGCGCGGAGTTTAATTCTTCTTGATTGTTGTAAATTCTTGAAATTTTGCCTAAAAATTCCCCATTTTCAGTAGAAAATCCGGTGGCAAATTTTGAAATCATATCGCGACTTAAATTAGCATTATCATTTTCGCTAAATTCTAAATTGACAGACTTTAGCGAGCTATAATAGCTGTTTAAAAGATAGGGTAGGTCTATTTTGTTATAATTTAAAGTTGCATCTTGTCTTGTTAATTCTTTGGCTATATTTCTAACACTTTTGATGTTGATATTATAAGATTCAGGTATATTAGCGATTTTATTTAAATCTTTTTCAAAAAAACCTTTCTCGTCTATCCTAAAGCTAAATTCACTTGCATAAGAAGTGGTGTTAAAAATATAATTTAAATTTTCTAAATTGTTTTCATTTTCTTCTAAATTTGAACCTTTTTTATCTTTGATTAAATTCAAAGCTTGGCTATTTTGTAAAGGATTGGATAGGGCCAAATTTTGATAAGGGTTTGCCGAATTTATAGTCATTTTAAATCTTTCAAAAATATTGCTAGTTTTTTATAAGCAAAAGGTGTGCCAAGTTTTTTAAATACAAAATTCAGTCAAAAATTAGCAAAAATTTGCTAGCATTTAGCTTTTCTTTTTGAAAAAATTTAAAAATTTATCCGAAAGGAAAGCGTATGCCAAAGATGAAAAGCGTAAAAAGCGCAGTTAAACGCTTTAAAGTAGGTAAAAATAAAATCAAAAGAGGCTCTGCTTTTAGAAGCCATATTTTGACTAAAAAACCTGCAAAAAGAATGCGTGATCTTCGCACAGCTAAATATGTGCACAGCACTAATGTAAAAGCTGTAGAAAAAATGCTAGGAATTTAAGTTTTTGACATAAGTCATTCAAACTCTCCTTAAGTTGCTAAAAATTTAAGGGCAAGCTCCAAAATGGACGCCACTTTATGAAAGGAAATAAAAATGGCAAGAGTAAAAACAGGTGTTGTAAGACGCCGCAGACATAAAAAAGTTCTAAAATTAGCACGCGGTTTTTATAGCGGACGCCGCAAACATTTTAGAAAAGCAAAAGAACAATTAGAAAGAAGTCTTGTTTATGCGTATCGTGATAGACGCCGCAAGAAAAGAGATTTTCGCCGTCTTTGGATTGTGCGTATCAATGCTGCTTGCAGATTAAACGATTTAAGTTATTCTAAATTTATCAATGGACTTAAAAAAGCAGGCATTGAGCTTGATAGAAAAATTCTAGCTGATTTAGCAATGAATGATGCTGCTGCTTTTGCAAAAATCGCAGAAGCTGCAAAAAAAGCGCTTTAATTTAATGAGTTAAGATTTAAATCTTAACTCATGATTGTCAATATAAACTGCATTTAAATTTTAAAATACAACTCATTAAAAACTAATTTTATTTAGGATTTATTAATAAAATCATAAAAATTATATGATAATAAAATTAAAATATCACTTATAAGCCATAGAGTTTTGTAACACAATAAGGCCATTTTAGAAACTTTCTTGCATATATATTAAAAATCATCGTATAAGTAAATTAAAATTTAGTTATAATAATAGATTAATAAAAATTATAGCCCAAGGAAAATATATGGCAACTGATATGAATGAAATTTTACTTCGAAGTGTTGAAGTTTTACCTCCTTTGCCTGATACTATAAATAAACTAAGAAAATATATCAACGAATCGGGTTCTAATGTAAAAATTGATGAAATTGCTAATATTATTTCAAGTGATCCTTTAATGACTGCTAAGCTTTTACGCTTGGCTAATTCTCCCTTTTATGGTTTTTCAAGAGAAATCACCTCTTTGGCTCAAGTTGTCTCTCTTTTGGGTATAGGTAATATCGTTAATACTATCATGGCAGATTCAATTAGAGATAGTTTTAAAATCGATGTATCACCTTATGGATTAAGCACGACAGAATTTGTAAATAAATGCAGCGAGGAAACTTCTTTTATCATGGATTGGTTGGGCAATGAGGATAAAAAGCTATCGCATTTACTAGTGCCTTGTTCTATGCTTTTAAGACTTGGTATTGTAGTTTTTTCTAATTTTCTTATTCAAAATAAAAAAGATGCCGAGTTCTTAGCTAGATTGGAAAAAAATAATTTTAGTGATTTATCTATGGTAGAGAATGAATTTTTAGGTGTTGATCATATTTCATTCTTAGGATTTTTGCTTTATCGTTGGAAATTTGATGATATGCTAGTTGAAACTATTTGTTTTGCTCGCTCTCCGCACGCAGCTAGAAATGAGGTTAAAAAATCAGCTTACGCTCTTTCAGTTGTTGATCATCTTTTTACACCTCATAATAATTTTTCTTCTTTTAATATCAAGGCTTCTATCGCTTTGATTAATGAGGCTCGAAGTCAAGGGATTGATTTTAATCTTGATAATTTTATTTCAAAACTTCCAAAAGAAGCTAAAGAAAACCTAATAAAAGAAGGTTAAATTGTTTATTTTATTAAATTAATGAAAAGTATCATTTTACCTCCTAATGAATTTTTAGATCATTATGTTTTAAACGCGGAATTTCATCGTTTAGCTGGAATTTCAAAAAATGCTTATAAATTTTGGAAAAAAGTAGAAATTGGTAGATATCAAGGGACTCGTATTATTTTTTTACACAAGAATTCCATTTTAGAAAAACATCGAGAAGTTTTAAAACAATGTAGCGATTTAAGTGGTTTTGTGCTAGCAAGTGCTTTTTGTTCTTTTACGGGATTAGCTCCATCGCATCTTGTAAAAAAAAATAATTCTTCAATCTATAAACTTTTAGATTTAAAAGAAATTCATGGTATTAAATTTGTAAATTTAAAAAAATTTTATGATTTTTTAGGGCTAAATTATTATCAGCATATTTACATAGAAAAATGCCATTTTTTTAGCCCCACGCCTTTTGAAAAGCGTATAAAAATCACTGAGAGTATGTGCGTTGGGTATTATTAAGATATCTAAAAATAAAAGCTGATAATAAAGCCAATAAAACGATTAAAAACATATAATAACCCAAAGAAAAACGCCACGCATTATCTAAATTTGCAAATGCAAATTTATGCAATAAAAGTGTAAGTTGAGGGGTTATACCTCCTGCAATGGCATAGGCGATATTATAAGAAAAAGAAAGTCCTGAAAATTTAATCTTTGCTTCAAAAGCTTCATTCATTATTAAAGGACAAAAATTCATCACTCCACCAAAAAGACAAGCTAGCAAGTAAAAAATACTGACTAGAGTTATATCGGCATTTGTATTGTAAAGAAAGTGAAAATAAAACGCACAAGCTAAGCCAAAAAACAAGGAAAAAATAATACTAGATTTAAAAATACCTATTTTATCAGCTAAAATTCCACTTATAATACAACCCAAAGAAATAAAGAAAATTCCACCCATTTGTAAATAAGTTTGGAAATTGGTATCAAATTGTAAAATTTCTGCCATATATTTTGGGATAAATAAAATCATTACAATAATACAACCTGTTAAAACCCAAGTGATTAGCATAGAGATAAGAACACCTGCTTTTGCTCTTTTAAATACTTCTTTAAGCGGAAATTTTTCTAAAACATTTTCTTTTCTCATTTGCTCAAAAACAGGAGTTTCACTTAAAAATTTTCTAAGATATATTGAAATAAGTCCAAAAATTCCACCTAAAAAGAAAGGAACTCTCCAAGCCCATTCGTATAATTCTTCTTGAGTGTAAATTTTGTGCATCAATAAAAATACTATACTTCCAAGTAAAATTCCACCCACCACAGAAGCTGTTAAAAAGCCTATATAAGTTCTTCTTTGTCCTTGCGGTGAATGCTCATATACAAAAATCCAAGCACCGGGTAATTCTCCTCCTATGGAAATACCTTGAGCTATTCTTATAAGCATTAAAAATACTACACAAAGATAACCAATACTTTCATAAGAAGGGATAAAGGCCAGTGCAAAAGTTGGTATTACCATAAGCAAAATACTTAGCATAAACATTTTTTTGCGCCCAAATTTATCGCCAAAATGTGCCATCACTATACCGCCTAGCGGTCTTACTACATAAGCTGCTGCAAATATGCCATAGGTATTAAAAAGTTGCCAAAAAGGGCTTAAATTTTCAGGGAAGAAGTTTTTTGAAATATAACTTGAAAAGAATGCAAAGATAATAAAATCATAAAATTCCAAGGTTCCACCTAAAGATGAAAGTCCTAGCGTTTTTATATCTTTTTTACTAAGAATTTTTCTCATTTTTAATCCATTTCATAAAAATCATCATCATTTGCTTCATCATCAAAGTCATAATCATCATCATCATAATTATAGGATTTGTGATGATTGTGAGCATACTCATCCTCTTCACCTTCATAATCATCAAATTCTAAATCTTCATCATCATAAGCCATTATTTACTCCTTGATAAACAAAATAAAATCTAATTTTAGCTTAAATTTGATTGCTTTTGCTATAATTTTTTATATTTTTTAAAAAAGGTTGATTATGGAATTGACTCATTTAGATGAAAACAACCGCCCTAAAATGGTAGATGTAAGCCAAAAAGATATAAGTAAAAGAGTGGCTACAGCAAGCGGTATGATCAGTATGAGCGAAGAAGCTTTTAAGGCTATAAAAAACAATACTTCTAAAAAAGGCCCCGTACTTCAAACTGCTGTTATAGCAGCTATCATGGGTGCTAAAAAAACAAGTGAAATTATCCCTATGTGTCATCCTTTGATGATTTCTAAGGTTGAGACAGATATAGTTGAATTTCCTAAAGATTATACTTTTAAACTTATAGTAACGGTAAAATGCGAGGGTAAAACAGGGGTAGAAATGGAAGCTTTAAGCGGCGTTAGCATAGGACTTTTAACTATCTATGATATGATTAAAGCCATCGATAAAACAATGAAAATAAGTGAAATTGTACTTGAAAGCAAAGAAGGGGGTAAAAGTGGTAAATTTGTGCGATCTTAAACAAGAGCCTATTGTTAATTATCCTACTTTTTGGGATTATAAGGTGATTTTTGAAGCGCATGTTCATGCAGGAGCTTTGTTTGAAGAGCTTTTGGGACAAAGAGATTTTAAATACAAACATTCTAATGCAAGTTCTAGTGGAAAATATCAAAGTTTTTTACTCAGTGTTTATGTAGATAGCAAAAAGGATCGTTTGGATATTTTTGAAAAATTAAAAGCTAAAGCCAAATTTGTGCTTTAAGAAAGAGGGATTAAATGAAAAATACTTTGATTATATTTGAGAATTCTTTATCCAATCTCAAAAAAGATGAAGTGAAAGACTTGCTTGAGGATTTAAGTTTTAATCTTGCGTATAAGCAAATTTCACAAGATCCACACAGCACTAAAAAGATTTTAAATTCACTTTTGGTTGAGTTTTTAACCATTTTGAAAAAACTTGATTTATTTGATGATGAAAATGTTGCAAAAGTTATCAAAGCTTTGGTAAAAGCTAGTGTAGGAGATGCTCAAAATGTCCTTTATGAATACATCAGCGAGGCAGAATTATTAAACAAACAAATCGAAAATCAAAAGAATTTAATTAAAAATCAAATCAGTGATAATTTCCTTGAATTTGAAAATATCTTACAAGAATGTTCTTTTTGCGATGAATTTAGCAGCGGATTAAATGATGCGATTTTATTTGATATAGAAATGCTTGGAATTTTAAAAGAAACTGCTGAAAGTGCTTTTTTAACTACTCTTGAAAAAGCTGAAGATATAGAACTTACTAGCAGTGAAATTGCCAAAAGTCTTGTTTACAATGCTATTTGCGAGGCACATTTTGAAAAAGAGCGTATTTTAAAAATTTCAAGTATTATTTTAAATACAGCTTTTGAGATAGCAAATGAATCTATAGCTTATGCTAAAGATCTTTGTCTTGGTGCGATTAAAGGGACTAGAGATGGAATTTCTTTAGCTATGGAAAAATTTAAAACTACACTTGCTTACGCAAAATTCGAAGAAGATGTGAGTTTAAAAAGTAAAGAGTTAATAGGCATAGAAGATGATTTTATCGCACTTTTAAAAAGAGAAATTAAAGAACAAAAAAATCCATCAAAGGATATAGTTGAAAATTTATTAGAGCATGAGCTTGATAATCTTTTTGCTAAATTCAAACGCCTTGCTGTTGAGAGTAGGGAGCAATTGCTTTTGGTTTTAAATGATATCAAGAAAAACCCAAAAATCAATGATTTTAATAGACTAACTCAAAGAAAACTGCATCGCTTTAAGCAAGAAATTCTTGAGCTTGAGAAAGTAGCAGGGGAAAAATACAAAGAATTAAATTCAAAAAAAGCTAAAAAGTTAGGCGTAAGACTTTGGGAAAGGGCAAAAAAACTCATTAAAAAATAATATCCCATTTTGGGATATTAAATATCTATTTCTATGCCTACAGGTGCGTGATCTGAACCAAAAATATCATCTCTTATGAAAGCATTTTTCAGCTTGTCTTTTAAACCTGTTGAAATGAAAAAATAATCGATTCTCCAGCCCACATTTCTTTCTCTTGCCTTCATTCTATAACTCCACCACGAGTATTTTTCTTTGATATCGCCATTGATCTCTCTAAAAGTATCAATAAAACCAAGTTTTAGCAAATCATCAATCCAAGCTCTTTCTATCGGTAAAAATCCCGAGGTATTGGCATTTGCCTTTGGATGGGTAAGATCGATTTCTTTGTGTGCGGTATTGACATCACCACAAATGATAATTTCAAAGCCATCCTTTAAAAGTTTTTCTAAATACACCAAAAATTTCGCATAAAATTTCATCTTAAAGCTTAAACGCTCTTCATCTTTTTGTCCATTTGGAAAATAGATATTAAAAAGTGCTATGTTTTTAAAACGATGTTCTAAAACTCTGCCTTCTTCATCATCAAAAAATTCACATTTTTTAACTTCACTATCAAAATTGCAAAGGCTCATAACACCCGAGTATCCAGCCCTTTTGGCAGAATTAGAATACATATGCTTAAAAGGGTATTCATAAATTTTTTTAGGAAATTTATCTTCATGTGCTTTAATTTCTTGAAAACCTATAAAATCAATATTTTCTTTTATTATCCAATCAAGCGCATTTTTATCACAAATAGCTCTTAAGCCATTGACATTCCATGAAAGTAGTTTCATCAGTTAATCCTTAAATTTTTGAAATAAAAATAATATCATAATTAATAAAAAATATTACTAATGGTTAGTTTTTTCTTTCTAAACTTTGCTTTTTAGTTATTTTTAAGGGGAGAATATGTTTAAATTTAAACTTTCTTGGTTTGGATTTGTACTTTTTAATTCCATACTCATTACACTTTTAAATTTTAATTTACATTCATTTGTTTATGAAAAATTATCCCAAAATTTACTGCTTACTTTAGTTTTTATCGTAGCTTATTTTGGTTTGGTTCATATGATTTTTTCACTTATTTTTGTAAAATATTTAACTAAAATATTGTCTATATTTTTTATTTTATCATCCTGTACCAGTCTTTATTTTATCACTTTTTATGGAGTTTTAATTGATTCAGATATGATACAAAATGTTATGCAAACTGACATAAAAGAAGTGAAAGATTTGCTAAGTTGGCGTTTGGTTTTATTGGCTATTGTCGTCTTGCTTTTTTGTGTTTTTATTTTAAGAATTCGTATTGAAAATAATACAGAGCAAGGTTTCTTTAAAAAGATACGGGTTAGAGTTTTAAGTGCTTTGTTGGGTTGTTCTATCTTTTTAATCGCCTTTGTGCCTTTAAGTAAAACCTTTATACCTTTTTTTAGAACTTACAATGAAATAAGAATGTATAATGTTCCTTTTTATCCAATTTATGCCGTATATCGCTATTGTGTTCGTTTTGTAAAAGTTAAGCCAGAATTTAAAACTATAGCTAATGATGCTTATAGAGAAAACAATCACACTAAAAAACTTTTAGTTTTGGTAGTGGGTGAAACCGCTAGAGCGGCAAATTACTCTTTGGGTGGATATGCTAAAAATGATACCAATTTTTATACCAAAAAAGATAATGTAGTATTTTTTGATAATTTTTCTTCATGCGGCACTGCTACAGCGGTGAGTCTGCCTTGTATGTTTTCTCTTTCAAAGCGTCAAAACTATTCAAGTAGTGAATATCAAGAAAATGTTATGGATATCTTGCAAAAAACAGGCGTAAAAGCTTCTTGGATAGATAATAATTCAGGTGAGTGTAAAGGGGTTTGCGATAGATTATCAGATAAACAGCAACTTTCTAGTGATTGGGATGAAAATTTGTTACCTTTTTTAAAAGAAAGATTAGATAGCTTAGATACTCAAAATATCATAGTTCTTCATTTACAAGGCTCTCATGGACCAGCTTATTATAAGCGTTATCCAAGCGAATTTAAAAAATTTATCCCAACTTGTGATACTAATGAACTTTCAAAATGTGATAGTGAAGCTTTAATCAATACTTATGATAATACTTTGCTTTATACGGATTATCTTTTAAGTGAGATTATCAAACTTTTAAAAGAAAAAAAAGATTATGAGAGTTCTTTAATATACCTTTCAGATCATGGAGAAAGTTTGGGTGAAAATGGAATTTATTTACACGGAATGCCTTATGCTATAGCGCCAAGCTATCAAACTCATATCCCTGTCATTTTTTGGAGCAATGATAAAAAACTCATGATGACAGCTCAAAATCATAAAGGCTTAAAACTTTCTCAAGATAATCTTTTCAGCACACTTTTGGGTTATTTTGATGTTAAAACCATGGTTTATGAGTCAGATTATGATTTATTAAATCAAACCTTAAAGGCCAATTAATGAAACCAAAATATCATCTTTTAAACAATGCACGATATGCTCTAGAAGGAATTCTAGCCCTGCTTAAAAATGAAATGGCTTTTCGGCTAGAGCTTTGTGTGATTATCCCCGCTATCGTTTTTAGCTTTTTTTTAGATGTAAGCTTTTTGGAGCATTTGTTTTTAATCACTGTTTTAATTCTCATCTTAATCACTGAAGCTTTAAATTCAGCTATTGAAGCTTGTGTGGATTTGATTACAAATGAATGGCATGAAAAAGCTAAAGTTGCTAAAGATTGTGCAAGTGCGGCAGTATTTTTTAGTGTGTGTTTAGCACTTTTTATTTGGGGATTTATCTTAGGAAAATTATGGCTGTAAAAATTGAAAATTTAATGAGAGAAATTTTAGGTAAAAAACGCTTTGAGCTGCTTCAATTTTTATGTGAAAATGCGGATGAAAATGGTTTTGTGATGATAAAAATAAGCGAGCTTGAAGCAAGATTAAACCAAAGCAAACCTACCATCATCGCCACTTTTAAATTTTTAGAAGAAAAAAAGCTTTTTAAAAAGTTGAAAAATGGATTTTATCAACTTTGCATCCCTTGTGATTAGAAAATAAATTTTTATTTTAAGTATTCTTTATCTTAGAACCACTTTTTATTATTATTTTTAGCTTTATAGGATAAAATTTGCTGATTGATTTAGGAGAAAAAATGACACTTAAAAACCCACTAGATATGCATTTGCATTTAAGAGATAAAAACATGCTAAGCTTGGTTGCACCTTTTAGTGCTAAAGATTTTCGTGCGGGTGTGATTATGCCAAATTTAGTTCCACCGCTTTGTGATTTAGAGAGTTTAAAATCTTATAAAACGCGTATAATAAATGCTTGTGAAAATGAGAATTTCACTCCTTTAATGACTCTTTTTTTTAAAAATTATGATGAAAAATTTCTTGAAAGTGCTAAGGATGAAATTTTTGGTATCAAGCTTTATCCTGCGGGTATTACCACAAATTCAAAAGGTGGGGTTTCAAGTTTTGATATAGAGAATTTAAAACCCACTTTAGAAGCGATGAGTGATTTACAAATTCCACTTTTGGTACATGGAGAAACCAATGATTTTGTGATGGATAGGGAAAGCAATTTTGCTAAAATCTATGAAAATTTAGCTAAAAATTTTCCGCGTCTTAAGATTGTTATGGAGCATATTACGACTCAAACCTTATGTGAACTTTTGAAAGATTATGAAAATTTATATGCAACCATTACTTTACATCATTTAATCATCACTTTAGATGATGTTATCGGTGGAAAAATGCAGCCTCATCTTTTTTGCAAGCCTATAGCAAAGCATTATAAAGATAAAGAAGCGCTTTGTGAGCTTGCTTTTGGTGGATATGAAAAAGTGATGTTTGGAAGCGATAGTGCACCACATCCTAAGCATGAAAAAGAATGTTGCGGTTGTGCAGCGGGTGTATTTAGTGCGAGTGTAGCACTTTGTGTTTTGGCTGATCTTTTTAGTAAAAATTCAAATGAAGCTAATTTACAAAGATTTATTTCGGATAACGCTTGCAAGATGCATAATTTAACCTTTGAAAAAGAAAAAATCATTGTTTTAGAAAATCAAGAATGGCAAGTTCCAAACGAATATAAAAACGAGAATGAAAAAGTAGTTCCTTTTATGGCGGGGGAAAGTTTAAAATTTAGAGTAAAATAAAAACTAGTTTTAAAACTAGTTTTTATCTAAGTTGCTATTTTTATAATACAGCTAAGATTTTATTAAGATTGTCTTTTTTGATGCCTTTCCATACTAAAAACCAATCCACAATGCACCATATCCATAAAACGAATAAAATTAAACCACCGATATAAATCCAAATGGTAACAACACCTACTAACCAAGTTATAAGTTTAGCAATACCCAAACCTATATCACCCTTATAAAAACGATCAATTCCAAAGGCACCTAAAAACAGACCTAAGATCAAACCTATAATATGACTTTTAAAAGGTAAGATAGCAAGAGAGTTGATTTTATCTTCACTTGCATTTTTAAGCTTATCTTGCACAAGGGGCAAGCTATTGGATGGAATTTTGTCTGAAATCATCATCAATACAGTATTTATATCCATAAAATCTCCTATAATAATATTAGAACAAAATAATAACTAAAATAATCTAAAATTACTTTTAAGTTTAATTTTATAAAATGAGCATTTTGATAAAAATATTTCAGTATTACAAGATTATATATCTACCTTAAGATAGAATTTTATCTCAAGGATTAAAAAATCAAAAGTTTGATTTTTGATTGTATGGTTTCTTTGATATCGCCTTTCACAAAAGTTTCTAAATCTTGCTTAGAAGCTTTAACTCCATTCATATTTAAATGCCACAAGGTATTTTCTATGGCTTCATCTTTTTTTCTTTCTACTATGCGTGTTTCATCAAAGATAAATTTATGAAATTTCACATTATTTTCTAACAAATAACTTTCCAAATCTTGTTTATAAATACCCTTAAATTCTGTATTAAAATGTTTAAATATAGGATCTAAAAAATCACTCTTTCTATAATCGGCCCAGCCAAGATAAATTCGAATTTTAGCCAATCGCATAAAGTTTAAATAGTCTTTTTTGTCTTGCAAAGCAGGGGACATACTTAAAAATGCTATGTCAAATTGAGCGTTTTGATTTTTATTTATCCATTCTGTAAAAGTGCAATTTTCGTATTTGATATTTGTTAGTTGGAGCTTGTTAGCATCTTCTTTTAAAATTTCTAACATAGCTTTTGCATTATCAAGAGCAGTGATTTCTTTTGCATTTTGTGCTAAGTGTAAAGTCCATACTCCTGTGCCACATCCTATATCTATAATCTTTTTATCTTTAAAGTTTATATTTAGTTTTTCTAATTCTTTAAAACTTTGCTCTTGTATGGAATTGAGTTTTTGATTGTATCTTGCGTAGCTCTTAGCTTTTTTATCCCAAAGATTCATTGATAGTCCTTATTTTTAAATCAATAAAATCATAGCATAAAAAATACTAAATTATTAAATTATCTATTTGTAAATTCTACTAACACCTAGTTCAAACTAGGTGTTAGTGAACAATCAATCAAAACCTTTTCTTTTTCACATCTTCAAGTATGTTATTAGCTATATCACTTACTGTACTAGAAATAATAGCTGATTCATTAGCAATCTCTACATTATCCTTAGTGGTTTGATCAATTTGAGCTA
>NZ_JAEQBP010000009.1:0-45754 GCF_017846595.1 Campylobacter sp. JH23
AGCTCAAATTGATCAAACCACTAAGGATAATGTAGAGATTGCTAATGAATCAGCTATTATTTCTAGTACAGTAAGTGATATAGCTAATAACATACTTGAAGATGTGAAAAAGAAAAGGTTTTGATTAGAAATTGATGTGTAAAATTTAGATTGATATGCAAGTATCAATCTAAAGATTTTGATTTGTTGATGAAATTTACATTTCTATATTTATTGAAATTATTTTTAATACAAAAAAAGATTATTTAAGATTAGGATTAGGTAGTGTTGCGTTAGAACTTCCCATATTGATATTTTGCTGCACTGCACTAGGGGCAACATTAGCATCAATTTGACTTAAAAGTCTTATAGTTTCTTCAAATTCAAAGCTTTCTTCGGGATTTTGTCCTAAAAATTTTTGCATAAATTCCTTTTTAGCTATAGCTTCATCAAGCTCCTTATCACTACCCTTTTGATAAGCACCGATACGAAGTAATACTTCATTTTCTTTCAAAAGCGAATTTAAGCGTTTAAATTTTCTAGCCCAAAGTTTGTGTTCAGGACTTATGATATCGCCCATTACCCTTGAGGCTGAATTTTGTATATTAATAGGAGGATAAATTCCAAAATCCGTAAGCTCACGACTTAAAACAATATGCCCATCTAAGATAGAACGACTTTGATCGGCGATAGGATCACTCATATCATCTCCATCAACCAAAACAGTAAAAAACGCCGTTATGGTTCCTTTACCTTCTTCTTTTCCCGTTCTTTCCATGAGCTGAGGCAAAAGACTTAAAACACTTGGAGGATAGCCTTTTGTAGTAGGAGGTTCGCCAAGGGCAAGTCCTATCTCTCTTTGTGCCATGGCAAACCGCGTTACGCTATCCATGATAAAAAGTACATCTTTGCCTTGTTCTTTAAAATATTCGGCCACGCTCATAGCGCAAAATGCTCCATATTTTCGCATTAAAGCACTATCATCACTTGTTGCAACGATAATTACCGTATCATCAAGCTTTCCACCTAAATTTTTTTGTATAAATTCAGGAATTTCGCGCCCTCTTTCGCCTATAAGTGCGACTACTTTGATAGGAGCTTTTGAATTTTTAACTATCATACCCATAAGAGTAGATTTTCCTACGCCACTTCCTGCAAAAATGCCTAATTTTTGCCCCACGCCACAAGTTAAAAGCGCGTCTATGGTTTTAACTCCCACAGGAAAAACCTCTTCTATAAGTCCTCTTTTCATCGCATCAATAGGTGCACGCATGATAGGCATATATTTAGTCGCCTCTATAGCACCCTTGCCATCTTTAGGGCGCATAAAAGGATCCACCACTCTTCCTAAAAGCTCATCACTAACGCCTATTTGCATTCCTGCATCACTTATAAAAGCGCGGTCGCCTATTTTAAAACCTTCTATGAAAGAAAAAGGACTTAGATAGCTAAATTGCTCTTTAATTTCAACAACCATAGCTAAGGTGTTTAAATTTTCATTTTCATTTGAAACAAGTTTAATGATGTCACCCACACCCGTTTTAAGTCCTCGAATTTCTATACTTGTAGTAGAAATTTTAGTGATCTCTCCAAAAACAGCACTTAAATTTTCTTTGCCAAGCTTAGAACGAAGTTTTTCTAAATTCATTAAAAACGAACTTGCTTAGGAGAATTAATGAGTGAAAAAAATTCTTCGCGTGTTTTTTCATTTTTTAAAAAAAGTCCACGAAGAGCCGAAGTGGTAGTAGTAGAATTTGCTTTTTGTACCCCACGCATTTCTACACACATATGTCTTGCTTCTATAACCACACCAACACCTTTTGCACCAACATTTTCCATCAAAGCTTCAGCAATTTGTTCGGTAAGTTGTTCTTGAATTTGAAGTCTTCTCGCATATACTTCTACAAGACGTGGAATTTTGCTAAGCCCAACCACTTTTTGGTCAGGGATATAAGCCACATGCACGCGGCCAAAAAAAGGTAAAAGATGGTGCTCGCAAAGACTGTAAAATTCTATATCACGCACTAGAACCATTTCGTTATTTGAGCTTTCAAATAAAGCATTATTTAGTATTTCCTTGACATTTTTTTTATATCCACTTGTTAAAAACTCATAAGCTTTAAAAACACGATTAGGCGTCTTTACGAGTCCTTCTCTAGTTGGATTTTCCCCCATAATTTCAAGCATAGTTTTTACGCAATTTTTAAATTTTTCTTGCAAATTATTCTCCGTATTTTTTTCTTGGCTCATTTTAACATAAAATGCTTTAAAATTTTATGCAACTAATAAGGAAAAATTTGCTATGATTAAAGCAAATTTTATTTTATAAGGAAAAATGTTATGGAAGTAAAAGCAAAGCAATTAGACTCTGTTAATGCGACTGCTAGTGTAAAAATTCCTTCAGGGATGATTAAAAGCGAAGTAGAAAATTTAGCTAAAAAAGCTTCTAAAAATGTAAAAATGGACGGCTTTAGACCAGGAAAAGTTCCTGTTGCTGCTGTACTTAAAAGATATCAAAAAGAATTGACTCAAGATGCGGAACAAAATCTTTTTAAATCTGCTGTTGATAGCGCTTTAAAAGAATTAAAAAAAGAAGCAAAAGAACTTGTAGGTGAGCCATATTTTGAAAAATTTGATCGTAAAGATGGAGAAATTGTTGCTGAATTAGCTCTTTCTTTTAAGCCTGAATTTAAACTCGATGGCTATGAAAAATTGATTCCTGAGTATCAAACTCCAAAAGTAACTAAAAAAGAAATCGATGAGAAAAAAGAAGAATTATTAAAACGCTTTGCTACTCCTGAAGCTATTAAAACCAAAAGAGCTTTAAAAGAAGGTGATTTTGCAAAATTTGATTTTGAGGGTTTTGTAGATGGGAAAGCTTTTGATGGAGGTAAAGCTGAAAATTATGTTTTAGAAATAGGTTCTAAACAATTCATACCAGGTTTTGAAGAAGGTATGGTAGGAATGAAAAGCGGAGAAGAAAAAGATGTAAAAGTAACTTTTCCTAAAGAATACGGCGCAGCACATTTAGCAGGAAAAGATGCGGTATTTAAAGTAAAATTGCACGAAATTCAAGAATTAAAATTGCCTGAGCTCGATGAAGGAATGTTAAAAAATCTTTTACAAAATGAAGAAAAACCAACAGTTGAACTTTTGGATGAAAAACTTAAAGAGCGAATCAAAAACGAAAAACTTTTCAAGCTTGTAAATGATGAGCTAAAAGCTAAATTTGCTGATGCTTTGATTGAAAAATATAATTTTGATTTACCTAAAGGCATAGTAGAACAAGAAACTGATATGCAGATGCGTGCGGCTTTTAATACTTTTAGCGAAAAAGAAATTGAAGAACTTAAAGCAAGTAAAGAAAAATATCAAGAAAAACGCGATTCTTTCAAAGAAGAAGCGCAAAAAAGCGTAAAACTTACTTTTATCATTGATGAGCTTGCAAAACTTCGTAAGATTGAAGTAAATGATCAAGAATTGATTCAAGCGATTTATTTTGAAGCTTATCGTTATGGAATGAATCCAAAAGAACATTTAGAAAATTATAAAAAACAAGGGGCTTTACCTGCAGTAAAAATGGCTTTGATCGAAGAAAAACTTTTCAGCGATATTTTTATGCCAAAAACCGATAAAGCAAGTAAAAAAGAGAAAGAAGATAAATAATGTACATACCTTATGTAATCGAAAAAACAAGCCGCGGTGAAAGAAGTTATGATATTTATTCGCGTCTTTTAAAAGATAGAATTATTATGCTAAGTGGCGAAATTCATGATGAACTTGCCGCTTCTATCGTAGCACAGCTTCTTTTTTTAGAAGCTGAAGATCCACAAAAAGATATATATCTTTATATCAATTCTCCAGGTGGTGTGATCACAAGCGGTTTTAGTATCTATGATACTATGAATTATATCAAGCCTGATGTTTGTACGATTTGCATAGGTCAAGCTGCATCTATGGGTGCATTTTTATTGAGTTGTGGAACAGAAGGCAAGCGTTTTGCTTTGCCTAATTCACGCATCATGATACATCAGCCTTTAGGTGGTGCAAGAGGACAAGCTACGGATATAGAAATTCAAGCCAAAGAAATTTTAAGATTAAAAGCTATACTTAATGATATCTTGGCAAAAAATACTAAGCAAAAAGTCGCTAAAATAGTAAAAGACACAGAAAGAGATTTTTTCATGTCAGCACAAGAAGCTAAAGAGTATGGTTTGATCGATAAGGTTTTAGAAAAAAGTTTTAAATGAGTAAAATCATTTAAATAAAGGTTGTTTATGGTTAGAAAAATTATCACTTATCCTAATTCTAGACTTTTTTTAAATTCTGAACCTGTAAAGCAATTTGATCAAGAACTTCATACCCTGCTTGATGATATGTATGATACTATGATTGCTAGTCAAGGAGTGGGTTTGGCTGCTATACAAGTAGATATCCCACTTCGTGCATTGATCGTAAATATTTTAGATGAAAATGAAGAGCAGAAAAAAGAAGACTTACTAGAAATTATAAATCCGCAAATCATTCCTTTAGGTGAAGAAAAAATCACCTGCACTGAGGGTTGTTTAAGCGTGCCTGACTTCTTTGAAGAAGTGGAGCGTTATAATCATATCTTGCTTAAATATCAAGATCGCTTTGGAAATTTTAAAGAATTAGAAGCTCAAGGATTTTTAGCTGTGGCCATCCAGCATGAAAATGATCATCTTAATGGTCATTTATTTATAGAAAAGATTTCTTTTTTAAAAAGACAAAAATTTGATAAAGAATTTAAAAAGAAACTTAAAAATCAAAAAAAATCTAAATGAAAAAATTAAAATGTGTAAGCTTTGATGAGAATTTAGATATCATCGATGTAGAGTCTACATTTACAAGAGGCTTACCTAATTTAAGCATAGTCGGACTTGCAAATATTGCAATTAAAGAAAGTATCGAGCGTATCAAAGCCACACTTTTAACTTGCAATTTTTCATTTCCTGCTAAAAAAATCACCATCAATCTTAGCCCTTCAGGAATTCCAAAAAAAGGTTCTCATTTTGATTTAGTTATCGCTACGCTTATATTGTTGCAAAATGAAGACTTTGATGATTTTTTTGTGGTAGGCGAGCTTGGTCTTGATGGAAGTATCAAAAGCACCAATGAGCTTTTTTCTTTACTTTTATTTTTATCCACAAAGGTAAAAAGTGCAAAAGTTGTAGTCCCAAAAAATATAGCTCTAAAAGCTTCTATGATACCCAATCTAGAAATTTATGGACTTGAGCATTTAAATGAAGTGATTGAATTTTTTAAAGAAAAAAACTATGAGAAATTCAAATTCACCCAAAGCCATCCTTTATTTGCAAATCCTTTGATTATAGAAAATGAAATTTTTATTAAAAATCATCATTTTGAACTTGATTTTAAAGATATCAAAGGACAAGAAAAAGCTAAAAGAGCTTGTTTGATAGCAGCACTAGGTATGCACAATATACTTTTTGAAGGAAGTCCAGGAAGTGGCAAAAGTATGTGTGCAAAACGCCTTGTTGAAATCATGCCTCCACAAAGTTTAAATGAGGTTTTAATGCAAAATGCTTATATGTCTTTAAATTCTAAAGATTGCGAATTTACGCAAAAAAGAGCCTTAAGACACCCTCATCATACCTCTACAAGAGCTAGTATTTTTGGTGGTGGAGCAAAAAATGCGAAGATAGGTGAAATCGCTCTAGCTAATGGTGGAGTTTTATTTTTTGATGAATTTCCTCATTTTAACAAACAGATTATCGAAAGTCTAAGAGAACCTCTAGAAGATCATAAAATTCATATTTCAAGAGTCAATTCAAAAACCACTTATGAAACCAAATTCAGTTTTGTTGCCGCTCAAAATCCTTGTCCTTGTGGAAATTTATTTTCTAAAAATCTGTCTTGCGTTTGTAGTGAAAATGAGATTAAAAGGTATAAAAATCACATTTCAGCCCCTATTATGGATAGAATTGATCTTTATGTAGCTATGGATGAGATCAGCAAAGATGATAAGTCAAGTATAAATTCAAAAGAAATGAGTGAAAGAATTTTAAAGGCTTTTATCTTTGGCAAAAAACGCGGCCAAAAAGAATTTAATGGCAAATTAAATGATACAGAATTGCAAAAATTTTGTATTTTAGAAAAAGATGCCAAGGATACTTTGGATTTAGCCATTTCGCGTTATAATCTTTCACAAAGAGCTTTAAATAAAATTTTAAAAGTTTCAAGATCTATTGCAGATTTTGAAGAAAAAGAACTTCTTAGTAAAAATCATATTTTAGAAGCTTTGAGTTTTAGGATGAGGAGTTAAATTGGAAAATAAAAGCATAGCTATTTTTATCGATGCGGAAAATATACCCGCAAAATACGCAAAAAGTATTTTTGATATCGCTTCGGATTATGGTGAAATAATTATCAAGCGTATTTATGGAGATTGGACTCAAAAAAATATTCAAGCTTGGAAAGAGCAAATTGCTGAGTATTCTTTAATCGCTATGCAGCAGTTTAATTTCGCAGCAAATAAAAATTCAAGTGATATGTATTTAATCACTGAAATTATGAGTATATTTTATGAGAAAGATATTGATATTTTTGTCATTGTTTCTAGCGATAGTGACTATACCTCGCTCATTCAAAAGCTAAGAGAAAACAAAAAACAAGTTATAGGAATGGGTCTTGAAAAGTCTATAAAATCTTATGTAAACGCTTTTAGTGAGTTTTTTTACCTTGATCAAGATGAAAACAAAAAAGAAGATATTTTAAGCAAGGATTATTTAAGAGCTTTGATCAATATCACAGAACAACTCATCGATGAAAAAGGACGCGCCGAATACGCGCAAATTCGCACCAATATGAACCGCAAATATTCTGATTTTAATCCGCAAAATTATGGCTTTAAAAATTTTCGTGCTTTAATTCAGAAATTTTTACCCAAAATGAAAAAATTTGAAGAAGAGCGAGAAAAAAATATTTATTTTCTGGTGAAAAAAGATTATGAAAACTATTACTGATGATATTAAAACTTTAGAACAAAATGCTATAAATAAAGGCTTAGATGAGCTTATTTTAATGGAAAACGCAGGATTAAATTTAGCTAAGCTTATTAAAAAAGAAGCAAAAAAAATTCGCAAACAATACAAGATAAAGAAAGTAAAAATACTTTTTTTATTGGGCGGAGGCAATAACGCTGCTGATGGCCTAGTAGCTTTAAGAAATTTAAAGCATGCAAAAGCTTATAAACTAGGCTTTAAAGAAAATGAAATTTTTAAAAAACAAGAGCAAATTTTAAAAAATTTTGGTTTTAAATTTGCAAAAAAAGAGCCTAAATTTAAAAAATTTCATATTATTGTTGATTGTATCTTAGGCACAGGAACAAACCGCGAAGTAGATGAAAAAACAAAAGAAATTTTAGAAAAGGTAAATCAAAGTAAAGCTTTAAAAATAGCTTGTGACATACCTACAAATTTGGGTTTTACTCCTTGTTTTAAAGCTGATATCACGCAGTGTATGGGAGCTTTAAAAGAAATTTTGCTTGAGGATTTTGCTAAAGAATTTGTAGGCAAAATCAAACTCGCAAACCTAGGTATTAATGCTAAAAAATTTAGTCTTGATTCCAAAGCTTTTTTACTTGAAGAAAAAGATTTAAAAACCATAGAAAGAAATACAAGCTCCAATAAAGGAAATTTCGGTCATATCTATATAATAGCTAGTGCAAGTGCAGGAACCCTAGCAGGACTTGGAGCTTTAAATTTTGGCAGTGGGCTTGTATCCTTAGTCGCAAAAAAAAGTTTTTCACCTCTTTTAATGCTAAAAGAAAAGATTGAAAACAATGCAAGTGCCATTGCCTTAGGTATGGGACTTGAAAATTTAGATATTTTAAAAGATGAGATTTTGCAAAATATTCCTTTGGTTTTGGATGCAAATTGCTTTTTAAGTGAAGCTGTGCTTTGGTATCTAAGTAGAAAAGATGTAGTCATCACCCCACATCCAAAAGAATTTATAAGACTTTATAAAATGTGTTTTGATGAGGATTTAAGTATAGAAGATTTGCAAAGAAATCGCTTTTTTTATGCTAAAAAATTTGCACAAAATTATGATTGTGTTCTTGTTTTAAAGGGTGCAAATCCTATCATCATACAAAAAGAAAAAATCTTTGTTGTAAATCTGGGAAATGAAGCTTTAGCAAAAGGCGGAAGTGGCGATGTTTTAAGCGGTATGATAGCTACGCTTTTAGGGGTAAAATTCAGCGCTTTGGAAGCGGCTAAAAATGCTTGTTTAGCACACGCTCTTGTGGCTAAAAAATATAAATTTAACAAAAACAGCTTTGATGCAATAAAACTTATAAAAGGATTAAAATGCTTGTAAAATTAGCGGTACTTTTTAGTGGAAATGGAAGTAATTTACAAAATATCTTAGAAAAACTTCATAAAAAAACTATAGGTAAAAACACTTATGAAGTCGTGCTTTGTCTTTGCAATAAAAAAGATGCTTATGGGATACAAAGAGCTAAAAACTTTGACCTTGAAAGCGTGATCATTGAACACAAAGATTATAAAAACAGAGAAGAATTTGACGAAATTTTGGTAAAAAAAATCAAAGAAAGCGGAGCAGATCTTACTATCTTGGCTGGATTTATGCGAATTTTAAGCCCTGTTTTTACAAAAAATATCAAAGCAATTAATCTTCATCCATCTTTACTACCCCTTTTTAAAGGAGCTCATGCTATCAAAGAAAGCTATGAAAGCGATATGAAAGTAGCTGGAGTGAGTGTGCATTGGGTAAATGAAGAATTAGATGGAGGGAAAATCATCGCTCAAAAGGCTTTTGAAAAACAAAATTTAACCTTTGAAGAATTTGAAGCAAAAATTCATGGCCTAGAGCATGAAATTTTACCCTTAAGTGTAGTAGAAATTTTTGAAAATTGTCATTAAGTTAAGATATTTTATCGCTAAATTTTAGAAAATTAAATTTACTTGAGTGTTTTATCGGTATTTACTTTTAAAATTTTTTAAAGCATATAAAAAATCTCTAATATCGCTTACTTGATCTGTTACCCATTCATCTACACTCATTTTTTCATCATCTTCATCATCTTCATATCCCTCCTCATCTTCATCATATCCATAAAGTGAGGATCATCATAAAGCTCAATTTCCCAATCACTTAACTCACATTCTACATCATCAATGAAATTTTTAAGAGTTGCACCTTCAAAATCTTTTTTATCGTATTCTAAAACAGTGATTAGATTAGGCGGTAAGGTAACTTTATATTGTTCATCAACTTTTAAATTACCATTTTCCACTAGATTTTTATATTCGTAGCTTAAAACATTGCCTATAAAAGCTCTTGCTTCATGTTTTTTTAAGCCATCTATGGCACCTTTTAATAACTATCATTTTTAAGATAGTATTCAAATATTTGTTGCATATCTTCATCTAATAAATTTTTATTTTCCATTGTTGCTCCTTTAATTTTTTTGTAGGTTTTCTTTTTCCTTATCCTTTCTTATAGCTTCATTTAATAAATCACAATATTCATTACGATCTTCATAATCCTTATAAAAGATATTAAATTTCTTTTCAAGTTGATCGGAAGTCATTGCACCTGCAGCTTTTAAAAGTTTTCTATTTCTAGCTCCTTCGGCTTGATCTAAAGGTGTCGTTAAATAGGGAACAAAATTAACATTAGCTCCAAGCTCTATTAGAAGTTGCACGGTTCTGTAATTTCCTGACTCTTTCACTGCTTCAAATAAGGGTGTATCCTGATATTTATAGATTGATTCAAACTCATATTCTTCCATATCCACATTAGCCCCTCCTTTGATGGCAAGCTCTAGAAATTTATAATCATTATTACTAGCCCAAAAATGTATAGGAGACCAGCCTGTATCTTCGCGATACACTTCAAATTTAGCTCCATGATTTGCTAGGTATTGGATAATTTGGGGGTTTGGATTTCTAACTTTTAGGATATACCTATAGATTAAAGCTTCTTTGTAAATGCTAGGATTATCTTCCATATATCTTACTACAATATATTTATCATTAGCTTCTTTGATATATTTCATATCTGCAAAGCGAAAATTATATTTAGGATCTTTTAGACTTAAGCCATACTCATCAAATAAATAATCTAAAATAGAAAAATCATTATTATTTGCTCCACAAGTGCGAGCTGCTCTCATAACTCATAGCCTTAATATCTTCTAATGTTTTCATTGTTTTTCCTTGTAAAAATTTAATTATATGTTATATCAAAATATTTAATATTTGCTTTGAAGTTATAAAATTACACTTTAAAAAATTTCAAATTTTAAGGAAGCTTATGTTCGAGTGGATTTTTAGTGCTGAAATGTGGATCGCTCTAGCGACTTTGATTGGCTTAGAGATTGTTTTAGGGATAGATAATATCATTTTTATCGCTATTTTGGTAGGAAGACTCCCTAAGGAAAAAAGACAAAGAGCAAGAATTTTTGGTTTAAGTTTGGCGATGATTACGCGTTTGTTATTGCTCCTTTCTTTATTTTGGATTATGAAACTTACAACTCCGCTTTTTAGCGTATTTTCACAAGAAATTTCAGGAAGGGATATTATTTTGATCTTAGGTGGATTATTTTTGATAGCAAAATCCACACTAGAAATTCATCATGATATCGATAATGCCGGAGAAAAAAGCGATGAAGAGGTTTTAAAAGAGGGAGCTAAAAGAGGATTTTTTAGCATATTGATACAAATTGCTGTTTTAGATATTGTTTTTTCACTCGACTCGGTTATTACTGCTGTAGGTATGGTTAATAATATAGAAATTATGATGATTGCAGTGGTTGTAGCTGTTTTTGTAATGATGCTTGCAAGCAAAAGTATCTCAAATTTCGTTGATGATAATCCAACGATTAAGATTTTAGCTCTAGCATTTTTGATTTTAGTTGGTGTAACTTTAGTTGCCGAAGGTTTGGATTTTCATATTTCAAAAACTTATGTATATTTTGCTATGGCTTTTTCTTTGGGTGTAGAATCCATCAATATCTATATCAAAAAGAAGCGCTTAGCTCAAGAAAAATCTTAGAAAATGATGATAAAATATACAATGATATAAAAATTTAAAAAGGAAAAAAATGCCTAAAGATGCAAATGGAACAGAATTAAATGCTGGAGATAGCGTAAGCGTGATAAAAGATTTAAAAGTTAAAGGTGCTAGCACTACTTTAAAACGCGGAACAACGATAAAAAATATCAAACTTACTTCTAAAGAAAATGAAATTGAAGCTAAAGTAGATAAATTTGGCGTTATTGTACTAAAGACTGAATTTTTAAAGAAAATTTAGGAAAGAATTTGCGTATTTTACTTATTTTAAGGGGGAATTACTACGCAGGACAAGAAGAATTTATCAAAGAAAATCGCTTAAAAGATTACACTCTTGATCTAAATTCTTTGCGTTTGCTTTCAGGAAGTGTAAGTAAAATCGTAAGTAAATATAAAAATTTAAATCTAAAAAATGATGAAGAATTATATAAAATTTTACTTCAATTTTTAGAAATGCGTATGCAAAAAGGTGAATTTTGCATCATTAACGCTTATAATGAAACCCTTAAGGTTTATAAAGAACTAGCTAAGCAATATCGCTATGATATTTATATTATAGATTTTAAAAGCTCTTTAGAAGAATGTCTTAGAAAAAACGAGCAAAAAGCCAAAGAGCGTGGCTATATAGTCTCACAATCACTTTTAAAAAAAACCCATCACCTGCTTGAAAGAATTCCTAAAAAATATACGATTTTAAATCCTAATGATTGGAAAAAATGCCTTTATCAAATGCCTAATCTTAGTAAGTATAGGAAAATTCACCACATAGGCGATATTCAAGGCTGCTTTAGCATCTTAAAAGAATATCTACAAGAGCTCGAAGATGATGAATGCTATATCTTTTTAGGGGATTATATCGATAGAGGCATAGAAAATGGCAAGGTCTTAAAATTCTTGCTTAAAATTTGTGAAAGAGAGAATGTATATTTACTTGAAGGAAATCACGAAAGACATTTGATAAAATGGGCCAATGGAGAACTATCAAGCTCTAAAGAATTTAACGAAAATACACTCAAAGATTTTAGAAAAGAAAAACTCACGCCTAGGGATGCTAGAAAGTTTTATCCTTACTTAAAAGAATGTCTGTACTATAAATTTCATGAAAAACAAGTTTTTTGCTCGCATGGCGGGGTAAATCTTTTACCTTCTAAGGCTTATCAAATAAGCTTTATGCCAAGTTATGATTTTATTTATGGCGTAGGAAATTATGAAGAGAGTCAAAAAGTAGCAAGTCAGTTTTGTGAATTTACAAAAGACAATGTTTATCAAATCTTTGGACATAGAAACCGCACAAAATTGCCTGTGCAAATAGAAAAAAGAGTATTTTTGTGCGAAGGTAAAGTAGATGATGGGGGACATTTGCGTATAGTAACTTTAGACAAAAAAGGTTTTGAGTGTATAGAACTTAAAAATAAAGTTTATAGAAAGAAATAAGCCAAAAAGGCTTATTCTTCATCTTTGTTGGTTTTTTTAACCACCTTAACACGCTCTATAGAATTACCATCCATTTTTTTAACTTCATAGTAACAAAGCTCATCTTCAATGCGATCACCCGCTACGGGCAAGCGCCCCAGAAGATTAAACACATAGCCACCTATCGTTACTTGCTCTAAATCCTCATCATAGCTTATCAAAAGCATTTCTTCAACGGTTTCTATATCGCAACGACCTTGGAATTCATAGATGTTTTCAGCAAGTTTTTTATAGCTGTCTTCCTCATTTTCACTTTTAATCTCACCGATAATTTCTTCCATGATATCTTCCATGGTTAAAATTCCAGCTGTTCCACCGTATTCATCAATCACAAGTGCAGTGTGAGAACGCTCTTTATTCATCATCACAAGAACTTTTGAAATGCTAATATTTTCAGGAACTAAAATCAAAGGCTTAACAAAAGTATCTAAATTTTCACTCTTATCACTAAGCTCATTTTGCACTATATCTCGTATATGTATCATACCTAAAATAGTATCTTTAGAACCATCTATATATGGAAAACGCGTATGCTTATGATCGCAAATGATTTGTATATTTTCAGCATAAGTTTTTTGTTTATTTAGACAAATCATATCTTTACGAGGCGTCATCACTTCTTTTGCAACAGTATCTGAAAAATCAACCGCATTGCGGATAATTTCAGTTTCAAATTCATCCAAAACACCGCCTTTTTGGCTTTCACTTGCTATGATTTTAATCTCTTCTTCACTATGAGTTAACTCGCTTTCTTTGGCAGGCTTGATGCCAAAAAGCTTCAAAGTCATGGCCGCAAGAAAATCGAAAATTTTAATACAAGGCAAGAAAAGTATCCAAAACCAATGAAGAGGCCTTGCTACCCAAAGCACAGCTTTATCTGCAATAGCAATTGCAATGCTTTTTGGAACAAGCTCGCCTAAAACCACATGCAAAAGAGTGATGATACTAAAGGCGATAATAAAAGCTATAGTATGGATAATAACTCCATTAAATCCAAGATTTGCAAGAGGAATTTCCAACATTTTTGCTATAGCAGGCTCACCTATCCAACCAAGGGCTAGCGAACTTAAAGTAATTCCTAGCTGACAAGCACTAAGATAGGTATCAAGTCTTGAAGTAACTTCTAGTGCTTTTTTAGCACCTACTTTTTTTTCCTTAACCATTTCTTCAAGTTTTGAACGACGCACTTTAACAATACTAAATTCAGACAAAACGAAAAAGCCATTTAAAAGCACTAAAGCTAGTGCAATGACAACCATAAGTATAGAATATCCTGCATCAAAAGACGCTGTAGGTAAAGTTTGGTTTAAATCTAAAACCTGACTGGGGTCCAATAAAAGCTCCTTATAAATAAAATATTTAATTATACACAATTAAAAGTAAAATTTTAGCTTAAAAATGGTTTTTAAGCTAAAATTAATTTGCATTGGAGTTTAATTTAAAGCATGAAAATGCTTAAAATTCTGATTATTTTTTGTGCTACATTAACCCTATCTATTGTCTATGCTCCGCAACCTATAGCACCCTTATTGTCTAATTATTTTCATGTAAATTTGCACCAAATTTCTTGGATAATCAGTGTTACGCTTATTCCCTTAGCAATCGCACCTTTGGTTTATGGTTATTTACTTGAAATTTTTTCCTTAAAGAAAATTCTTGTTGTTTCTTTGTTTTTATGTTCTATTTTTGGTATTATTGGAAACTTAAACGATAATTTTTATTTTTTTCTATTTCTTAGATTTTTACAAGCTCTTTGTATACCTGCTATACTGACAGCACTTCTTACCTTGCTTAGTCGTTTAGAAAGCGACAATATACAAAAAAACATAGCCATTTATGTAGGTGCTACAACTTTTGGTGGTTTTGTTGGGAGGGTTTTTGGAAGTTTTTTGAGCGATCTTTTTTCTTGGCATTTTGCCTTAAATTTTTTTAGTATTTTAATGATGGTTTGTGCTTTTTTATTTTTGTTTTTTAAAGAGCATCCTATAAGCTTAAACACTCAAACTTCCTTGAGGGATTTTTTACCCTTTATCAAAGAACTTAGATTTATGGTGATATTATTTTGTGTTTTTACTATCTTTTTCTCTTTTCAAAGCATAGTAAGTTTTTTACCTTTTCATCTTAAAGAAAGTATAAAAGATATCACTCAAACACAAATTGGACTTGTTTATTTGGGATTTTTAACCGGAGTAATAAGCTCACTACTTATAGGTAAAACCATAGAAATTTTAGGCTCAAAAATTCGCACAGCTATATTTGGGTTTTTGGTTTTTATAGCGGGTTGTTTTTGTATGATAGTAGGGAATTTTTATTTTGCCTTTTTTGCTATGTTTGTATTTTGTAGCGGAATGTTTATAAGTCATTGTATATTTTCAGGGATTTTAAATTCGATTGCGGATAAAAAGGGCTTGGCTAATGGAATTTATTTGACATTTTATTATAGTGGGGGTGCTTTGGGTTCTGTATTGCCAAGTTTTTATTATGAAAGTTTTGGCTGGGAATTTTTATGTATTTTCACAGCCTTTTTACTTTTCATCGCTTTGATAATTTTTAGCAAATTTAGACATTTTTATAAATGATTTTTGTTTTTATTTTTCGCGTATTCGATATTTTTTTCAAATTCTTTTAAACGCTTATGTATACTTCTAAGTTGGGTGATAGTTGTCCAATTTGTGATAAAAACACTAAAAGAACTTCTTACTTGATCAAAAGCATTATTAATTTGCATTACAATACCAAGTCCTATAGCTCCCGCAAAAAGTCCTGGAGCCATGATTAAAAATGGAACGATAACTATCATTTGCTCAAATAAAATTAACCAAATATTAAAATATCCATAGTGCAAAAAAAGTCTTTTATAATTGAATTTAAGTCCTGTAAAAAGCTCTATCATGGTTTCATTTTTAGCGTATTCTTTGCGGTTATCTTCAGCATAAACAAGCTCTTTTCTAAAAGCTGCTTCGGCTTTTTGATTGTTGTATTCAAGTCCTGGAAGTTTAATTCCTACAAACCACGATACGATTAATCCTCCTAAAGAAATCAAAAGTGCAACATAAACAAGCAAACCATCGATGTTTTTTAAAAAATAAAAGCTAGAATTCTCACTTAAATTTGCAAATAAAGCCTTGCTTACAACATCGCTTAAAGTCCATAAAATCGGTATAAAAGCTACAAGAGTCATTAAAGCTCTTATAAAACTAAGTCCTAAGCTTTCTACAATTTTAGAAAAATTATAAGTATCTTCTTGAATTCTTTGCGAACTTCCTTCTATGTTATCATCTTTATTTTTCCAAAATTTCAAATAAGAAAAAGTCATAGCTTCACGCCACTTAAAGGCGTAAACACTAGCAAAATAAATATTAATCGTTGCAATTAAAACATAAGGAATAGCAATAGCTAAAAATACTAAAATCAAAGCATAAAAATCACTCGCAGAATAGCTTTCTTTTTCAATCATAGCCCTAGAATTAAAAAAATATTCCAATAAACTTTGATAATAATAAAGTGCGCCTTTATTGATAAAATTAGCTTTTTGGAAATTTTCTTGTGCTTTTTGATTGGCCTCTTGGATTAAACTTGCATTGTTTTCAAATTTCTCTTCCGCCTTTTGCGTTGTATTAGAATCTAAAAGCTCTATTTTTGGTTTTTGTAAAACATTATAAAAATCACTATACCATGAATTGATCGCAACATTTAAGCTTGTTTGCATATATAAGAAAAATAAAAGCAAAAAAAGCCCCAAATAAGCCCATAAAGCCCATTTTTTACTTGCAAAAAACGAAGAAAACATACCACCGCCTTAATCTCAAAACGAAAATTTTAATCAATTTTATTTAATCAAGAGTTTATTTTTTACCTAAATAGTCTTTAATATTGTAATCAATAGGCATAACAAAACTGATTTTTTCACCATCTTTCAACATTTCTTTAGGTGGTTTTGGCAAGGGAGAAGCTCTTTTAAATAAACTTAAAACTTCATCATTAAGCACTGCATAAGGGCAGGATTTTTTAAGCTCTTTACTTAAGACATTTCCACTTTCATCAATGCTTACGCGAATTCTTACAACACCTTCTTGCTTTTGCATTATCGCTTCTTGAGGATATTTTTTAAATTTAGCCAAATGAGCCATAAGCAAGGCTTGATAGCTTTTAATTTGTTCTTTAGCATTGCCACTTACTATAGTCTGTGTTTTATCTTCATTACTTTGTAGCGGAGCACTGAGCGATTCATTTTTAAATTTTGAATTTTCACTTGCATTAGCTATTTCTTTTTGGGCTTGATTTTCATCTTGTTTTTCTATCTTTTTTTGAGCTTTTAATACAGCATTTTTATCTTGGGAGTTAAGACTCATTTTTTCATCTTGTTTTTTGTTTTTATCTTGAGAATTGCTCTTTTTTTGATCGATTGAAACTTCTTTTAATTCTCCAATAGGAAGCTCTGATACCATCATAATGGAAGTAAATTCCACTCCTTGTTTAAAATCAACACCGCTTGATTTTTCTTGAGTATAGAAAGAAAAAAGAAAAAACATTAATACCAAAGCATGCAATATTAAACTCGACACCAATCCAAAAATCATACCAGATTTCATAATTAATCCACCTTCTTACTTGAAAGGGCTATTTTTCCATAGCCATTCTCTTTTAATTTTTGCATTACTTGCATAATATCTTCATACTTTACACTTTTATCAATATGAAAATAAATAATTTCTTCTTTATTACCTTTGGTTTTTATATCTAAAGCATTTGCAAGATTTTCTAGGCTTAATTTATCATCATTAATAGCCAAAGTATTATCGGTATTTAAATAAAGTATGATGGGATTTTTAAGCTTATCCTCTGCTTGCTGCGAACTCTTAGGCAGTTCTATCTTAATAGAACTTGTAATAAGAGGAGTAACAGCTATAAAAACGATCAATAATACAAGCATAATATCTATAAAAGGAGTTATATTGATCTCACTTAACTCCTCTTCTTTGTGAGCCATTTCAGTTTTTATCATTAAAATAACTCCTATGAAAAAGTATATAGACAAAATTTGCAAGCTCATCTAAATGGTGCATAAGTTTTAAATTTTTTCTTGTAAGATAATTATAAAAAAGCACCGCAGGGATAGCAGCTATCAAGCCAAAAGCTGTAGCAAACAAGGCTTCAGCTATACCAGGCGCAACGACTGCTAAGGAGGCATTACCAAGATTGGCTATACCTATAAATGCATTCATAATCCCCCAAACTGTTCCAAAAAGCCCTATAAAAGGTGCACTAGCGCCTATGCTTGCAAGCAAGCTCAAGCCATTTTTGCTTGCTGTGATTTGTTTTGAGATGGTATTTTGCAAGCGCAATTCTATACGCTCTTTTATATGATCATTTTTATATTCACTTTTTTCAAGCTCATCTTGAATTTCTAAAGATAAAACACCTGCAAAACCTTTTGTCTGATCTAATTCATTGAGATTTTTTAATTCTTTTATCTTGTGTATAGAGAAGTCTAAATTTTTCTCCATAAAATAAAATTGCATAAGCTTAGAAATAAAAACCGCCCATGCTAAAACAGAAAATAAAACCAATATATAAATAACACCTTTTACCACCTCATCAGCGTTTTGATAAAGACTAGAAAGAGAAAGCTCTATTTTTGGTACTTCGGCTTCTATTTTAGGAGAATCAAAAGATAAATTTGTATCTGTTACATTCACTTCAGCATTTAAATTTAACAATAAAAAACAAAATAAAAATATTTTTTTTAGCATTTATATATTTCCTTAATATTTATATTCAAAACTTACTATAAAGGTGCGACCGCGAGCAGAGTTGTTATAAATATAAATAGGATCAAATAACCCTCCAGCATTTTGGTTTTCCCCTGTGTTGTAAGAGTAAAGTGCATCCATATAGTTTTTGTCAAATAAATTTTGTACTTCTGCTTTGATTGTAAAGTTTTTCAAAATTTTATAATTTGCATAAAGATCAACAATAGTTGGTATTTTTGGCAATTCATCTGTAGTTTTAAGCGGAGCCATAGCATCAGGATTGCTTGGATCATCATCTAAGCTACCTACAGGAACTATTCTCTTTGCTTTTCCTGTGTATTTAGCAAGAGCTCCTAGAGTTAGCTTTTCTTCAAATAATCTTACACCCATATCAAGATTAGCATAATGCTCTGGAAGTTGGGCAAATTGACTTTGGCCTGATTGTGCACCCCCAAATTCTAAAGATTCTGTATCTGAAAATTTATGCTTGGATTTTTGATAAGTATAAGATAGTATAGAATAAAAAAATCCCGTATCGTATTTAAATTCAAGTTCAACCCCGTGAAATTTAGCTTTTTCATCATCATTTAATTGCATAAGAAAGATAGCATCGTCAGCTTTTTGCCAATATCTTCTATTGTAAATATAATTTTTTACCTTAGTATCATAATAAAGCATTTTAAAACCTAAAGTATCGCTATCATTTAAAATTTCATGTGTAAAAGAATTAAAACCGATTTGATAAGTATCTGCACTTTCAGCCTTTAAAAATGTGTTCATATTATGCTCAAAACTTGCATCATGGGTGAAAAAATACTCTTGGACATTTGGAATTCTATGGCTTTTAGAATAAGAAATAAAAGGATTAAAAAGCGGATGGATATCTGCTGAAAGCATCAAAGAATAATTAAAATTATTGTAATCCTTTTCTAAATTTGTCGCATTTTTTGGCTGGCAATAAGGATTAGCCATGCTACAAATTCCTTTATATCCACTTAATTGCGCATTAGTCCAATTGATATTAGAATTTAAGGTGAAAATTCCTTTTGTAAAACTCGTATCCAAATAAAGGGTTTTGATATCTTGTTTTCCTTTAGGATAAAAACTGGTTAAAATATAAGGCAAAAGCACTCTATCTTGTGGAAAATCATTACTATAATGATTGTTTAAAATATTAACCCCATAAGTAAAATACAAATTTGAATCTTGTGAAAATTCTTTATTCATGGTATTACTAAGATCAAAAGTTACCGCTCGATTTTTAGTCTTAACTCCACTCATATCGTGATAACCCCAAGTGCTGCCTTGATTATACTTTTGCTTTCCATCATTGTAAGCAAATAAAAACTTTAGATCCAAAAGATTAGAATCAGGATTTAAACGATAATCAATTTGATAGGTATCATTTGTAATCTTTCTACCCGCAAGATTGTTCTTATAAGCTCTATAGTTTAAAATCGCCTCACTAATATCGGATTTGTATTCTACTTTAAAGAGTTGACTTCTAGGCTGATTATAAAGATTATTTGGGTTTATAGGTGCTGCTAAATTATCATCTGGAATGCCATCATCATCAGTGTCAAATGGGGGTTTTTGATCGCCTATATAGCCTCCACCTCCAATTTTATAATTTTGAGAAACATTTTGCCCACTATAAGCAAATAAAATGCCTAAATTAGCATTATTTTCTAACATAGTTTTTCCTGCTATAGCACCCATAAAATTAGGTCCTATAGCATTGCTACCATAAGAGTATTTTCCCAAAAAACCAAAAACTCTTCCTTCTTGTACTATATCATCTACGCCTATAGTTCTAAAATTAGCCGAACCCATTAAAGCATTAGCTCCATTTGCCCCGCTAAAAGTTCCACGATTAACATCTAAGGCGACTAAAAAATTTTTATCTATTGGGGCTGTAAAACTTGAAGTTCCAATTTGTCCATGGAAGCTATCATCGCTTGCAGAGCCAAAAAAAGTCTGAGTTACACCATCAATTTGGGTATTTACCCTTCCAAGTCCTGTCATACCGCGAATATTTACCGAAACTCCCCCTTGTGCTTGATCTACTTGAGTATAAGCACCAGGAACACTACGCACTATAGAATCTATACTTTGAGTGTTTGAATTTAAATTATCTCTTGTGCTTGTTGCTCCGGGAGTTACAAAGGGTTTTTCATCGTTTTTGATTTTTGAGCCTGAAATTTCAAGACTATCAAATTCTAATTCTTCGGAAAAAGCAAAATTAGCAAAACATAAACCCATAACACAAAATAAACTTAATTTTTTCATTATTCTCCTTTAATAATAAATAAAAGTATAATCACTGTCTTTTAAATCTCTTTCTCCATAGTTTAAATTCACCACGACTATTTTTTTATCACTTTTAAAATCTTGTATATGTAAAGGAATTCCTATTTTCTTGCTTGTATGATAGCTCCCAGCTAACAATAAAACCTTGTTTGTATGATGAACCAATACATCAGCCATTCGCCTGTCTTTAAATTGTTGAATTTCTACTAATTTATCTAGTAATTCTTTATTTTCTTGAGGATTTAGCTTATGACTTAAAGATATAATGTCAAAAATTTGTTTTTTTACTTCATTTGTGGTTGAAACATAGCCCTTTAAAGGCTGAACTCCATTATAAATACTTGTAATTTCTGAGCGTGAAAGATTTGCGCCTAATATTTTTGCTCTTGAATAAAAAACTGCATTAACAAACTGATCATAATCTTTCCATTTCCAGCCCTTATCCCAATTTAACGCATTAGTAAGTTCATTGGTTTTAATGGTTTTTTTATTTTTAAAAGCTTTATCTAAGTGATTTTGCTCTGTGCTTGCTAGCATTTCTAAAGCTACATCAAAACTTATATTTTGAGAACTTAAATTTCCTTCTAAGGCATTAAAAATCATAACTTGGCTTATCTTGTGCTTTGCTTCATCGTGTTTTTCGCCAAGCAGTATCACATCTGCTTTTAATAATTCTACAATCATATCTTCAAAAGAAATCTTTTTTTGAGTATGAGTATCAAGTATATAAAAATCTTTGTTTTCTTGAAGTGGAGATGGTTTTTGCAAAACAGCACAAGCACTTAACATAAAGCTTATAAATAATGTGCTTAACATGGTATAAAATTTCATTATTATTTCTACTTTCTTTGTGGTTTATTTTTGATATTGAATATTAATATTTTATATATAAAAATACTCTTAAATATTTATATTAAATTTAATTATTTATAATTAATATCAAAATTAATTATAATAAAATGAAAATACTTATCATTAGAAAAATCATTAAGTTACTTTATATTTACTTTTTAATATTAATATCCTTTATCAAAAATTAGTCTAATTTTAATCACAAAAAAAAAGGGGAGAAATAATGAAAAAATTAGTTTTATTTTTATTTTGCTTAGGTTTTGCATTTGCGTGCTCTGAACACTCTAATGCTGATTTTAAAGATCATGATAAAACTAAATATAATTCTCAATATAAGGACAAATAAATGAAAAAAATCTTTTCTTTATGTTTATTAGGTTTTTCTTTACTAGGTGCTGCAGAACTTAACATTTACTCGGCAAGACATTATGATGCTGATTTTCAGATTATAAAAAAATTTGAGGAAAAAACAGGCATTAAAGTTAATCATACTCAAGCTAAAGCTTCAGAACTCATCAAAAGACTTTCGCTTGAAGGAAGCAATTCGCCTGCTGATATTTTTATAACAGCCGATATATCCAATCTTACAGAAGCAAAAAATTCTGGACTTTTAAGCCCTGTTAAATCAAAATATTTAGAAGATACTATACCCGCTCATTTAAGAGATAAAGATGGGGAATGGTTTGCGATTACAAAAAGAGCAAGAATTATTGCTTACAATAAAAATGCAAACACTGACATTAGCAAAATGAAAAACTATGAAGATTTGGCTAAGCCTGAATTTAAAGGACAAATCGTTATGAGAAGTGCTACAGCTCCTTATAGCAAAACTCTTTTAGCTTCTATTATAGCTAATGATGGAGATGAAAACGCTAAAGTATGGGCTAAGGGTGTGCTTGACAATCTTGCAACCAAACCAAAGGGTGGAGATAGGGATCAAGCCAGACAAGTTTTTGCAGGTGAGGCTAAATTTGCTGTTATGAATACTTATTATATAGGGCTTTTAAAAAATTCTAAAAATCCAAAAGATGTAGAAGTTGGAAATTCCTTAGGTATTATTTTTCCAAATCAAGACAATAGAGGAACTCATATAAATATCAGCGGTATTGCTATGACAAAATCAAGCAAAAATCAAGAAGCAGCTAAGAAGTTTATGGAATTTATGCTAACTCCAGAAATTCAAAAAATTCTCACTGATAGCAATTATGAATTTCCTATAAGAAACGATGTAGAATTAAGCCAAACGGTAAAAGATTTTGGAACTTTTAAAGAAGATCAAATACCTGTGAGTCAAATAGCAGAAAAGGTTAAAGAGGCTGTTAAAATTTATGATCAAGTCGGTTTTAGATAATGCTTAAAACCCTAAAGTATTACAAGATAGGGGCAATTTTACTTGCCCTTTTTCTTACTCTACCTATTTTTGGCATCTTTGCTGAGCTTTTTTATATTCTTTTTCAAAATTTCAATACAAGCAATTTGGCTGAAATTTCATCCATTAAAGAAAATTTGAGTCATTTTTTTGATTATTTGTTTTTAAAATTCATCAAAGATACTTTGATAGTTAGTATAGGGGTGTTATTACTAAGCTTGATTTTAGGTGTAAGTAGTGCTTATTTGATGGCAAATTATAATTTTTACTTTTGTAGGATTTTAGAAAAATTACTCATTTTACCCTTGGCAATACCTGCTTATATTTTAGCTTTTGTATATGTTGGAATTATGGATTTTCAAGGATTTTTTCACGAAAATTTTGGCTTTAGGATAGATTTTTTCAATCATTATGGTGTTATTTTTGTTTTGGCCATTTCTTTATATCCTTATATTTATTTATTTGCTAAAACAGCTTTTAAAAGTGAAGCTAAAGAGGCTTATGAAGTAGCTAAAATCATGAAATATTCTGAATTTAGAATTTTTACACGCGTGGCACTTTTGAGCGCAAGACCTGCCATTTTTTCTGGAGCTTTATTGGTTTTAATGGAAACTTTGAGTGATTATGGTGCAAGTGCTTATTTGGGAGTGGATACTTTTTCGGCTGGAATTTTTAAACTCTGGTATGATTTGAATGATTCTTATTCATCTAGTATTTTGTCAGGAATTTTGATGATTTTTGTTTTTTTAATCATGTATATAGATTATTATTATAAAAACAAGCATCATTATAGTTTTAATCAAAATTTAACTCTTTTTATCAAAAAAAGGAAATTAAGTCATATAAAGCAAATTTTAGCCTGTTTTTATTGTTTTATCATCGCTTTATTAGGATTTATCTTGCCTTTTATATGGCTTGTTTATTGGGGGCTAAAAGATTTTAAACTTTTTGAAGCAGAATTTTATATCATTAGTTTTCAAACCATTATATTGGCTTTCATCACAGCTTTGATTACGACTTTACTGGCTTATTTTTTAATGTTTAGCTCAAGAATCATAAAAAATAACTTTTTCAGCCTATGTATTCTTAAGCTAAGTTCTTTGGGTTATTCTATACCTGCGGCTGCCTTAGGAATTAGCATGATTGTCCTTTTCGTGTTTTTAGATAAAATTTTTCATCTTAATTTATTAGGCACTTCATTGATTATTTTAGTTTTTGCTTATATTATTCGTTTTCTAGCGAGTGCAATTTATTCTTTAGAAGGGGGTTATAATAAAATCCATCTTAACACCGATGAAGCAAGTTTAAATTTAAGGCCGAGTTATTTGATTTTATTTTTTAAAATTCATACTCCTTTAATGAAACATTTTTTATTTTTGGCTTTTATCATTGTTTTTATCGATACCATAAAAGAGCTTCCTTTGAGTAGAATTTTAGCTCCTTTTGGTTTTGAAACTCTAAGTGTAAAAGCTTTTTGGTTTGCAAGTGATGAGAGAATTTATGATGCTGCTTTGCCTTCGCTGCTCATTGTTTTACTTTCTTTAATAGTTGTTATTTGGATGGATAAAATCACAAGGAAAGATGATGTTAGAAATTAAAAACCTATCAAAAAATTTTGGCAAAATACAAGCTTTAAAAAATATCAATCTTCATGTTAAAGAAGGAGAATTTTTAAGCATTTTAGGAGGGAGCGGAAGTGGTAAAAGTACACTTTTAAGAATCATCGCCCAACTAGAACAAGCGAGCTCTTGTGAATTTTTAAAATGCAAGGGCGAAGTGGCGATGATGTTTCAAAACTATGCTTTATTTCCCCATTTAAATGTTGAAAAAAATATACTTTTTGCACTCTATGATAAAAAAGATAAAAAACAAATTTTAGAGGATTTGTTAAAAACCTTTGAAATTGAAAATTTAAGATATAAGAAAATTGATGAAATTTCGGGCGGACAAGCGCAAAGAGTGGCTTTTGCTAGAGCAGTAGCAAGAGGCTGTAAACTTTTGCTTTTAGATGAACCTTTTTCTAATTTAGATCAGAATTTAAAACAAGACTTAAGAAGAGAGCTAAAAAAACTCATACAAAAACAAAAAATTACAGCCATTATGGTAACTCACGATATCGAGGATGCTTATTGTATGTCTGATAAAATCGCCTTTCTTGATAAAGGAGAAATTCTAGCTCATGCAGATCCTAAAGAGCTTTATTTTAAGCCTAATCATAAAAGTGCTAGAATTTTACCTGATTTAAATATCATAGAAGAAGAGCTTGATTTAGAAGATGAATTTTTTCAGTGGATTGCTTCAAAAAATTATACTTTTGGCTATGCAGAACTTAAAATAGGAAATCGTTTTGAAGCTACAATTTTGCAAAAAGAATTTTTAGGAGCTTTTTATAGACTCAAAGTAAGATATAAAAATATAGATTTTTTTATGTTGCTCAGCTCAAATTACACGCTAAAAGAAAAAATAAATTTTGATATTATCAATTTTTAGCTAAAATTCCTAAAATTTCTTTAAGGACACGACCAATGAAAAATCTTTTAATTATAGGCGCAGGCGGGGTAAGTCGCGTAGCTACCGTAAAATGCGCAATGAATTCAGATACCTTTAGTAAAATCACTCTAGCAAGTAGAACCAAAAGCAAATGCGATGAAATTGCTAGTTTTATCAAAGAGCGTCTAGGAGTAGAAATTCAAACCGCACAAATTGATGCAGATGATAGCGATGCGGTTGTAGAGCTTATTAAAAAAACAGGGGCGCAAATTTTGCTTAATGTAGCTTTGCCTTATCAGGATTTAAGCTTGATGGATGCTTGCATAAAAGCAGGAATTGATTATGTTGATACAGCAAACTATGAGCATCCAGATCTAGCTAAATTTGAGTATAAAGAACAATGGGCAAGAAATGATAAATTTAAAGAAGCAGGAATTTTAGGACTTTTAGGAAGTGGGTTTGATCCTGGCGTTACAAATGTTTTTTGTGCTTATGCGCAGCAAAATTTATTTGATGAAATTTCTTATATAGATATTTTAGATTGTAACGCAGGCGATCATGGCTATGCTTTTGCGACTAATTTTAATCCCGAAATCAATCTTAGAGAAGTTTCTGCTAAGGGACGCTACTGGGAAAAAGGCGAGTGGATAGAAACACAACCGATGGAAATAAAAATGGAATGGGATTATCCTGAAGTAGGCGTAAAAGATAGTTACTTACTTTATCACGAAGAGCTTGAAAGCTTGGTAAAAAATATCAAGGGCTTGAAGAGAATTCGCTTTTTTATGACTTTTGGACAAAGTTATTTAACTCATATGAAATGCCTTGAAAATGTTGGAATGCTAGGTATAAAACCTGTGATGCATCAAGGTAAAGAAATCATTCCTATAGAATTTTTAAAAACCCTACTTCCTGATCCTGCAAGTTTAGGTCCTCGCACAAAAGGTTATACCAATATAGGTTGTGTAATCCGTGGTATAAAAGATGGCAAAGACAGACAAGTTTATATTTATAATGTTTGCAATCACGAAGAATGTTATAAAGAAACCGGCGCACAAGCGGTAAGCTACACTACAGGAGTTCCTGCGATGATAGGTACAAAACTAATCGCTAAAGGAATTTGGCAAGGAAAAGGTGTGTTTAATATGGAAGAATTTGACGCAAAACCTTTTATGGATGAGCTTAATTCTCAAGGACTTCCATGGAAGATTATCGAAATGACTCCAAGTTTAGGAGAGTAAAAAGGCATCTTTTAAGATGCCTTGTATTATTTTACAGGATGAAGTTCGTTTGCGTAAAAGCTAACTGATCCCATACCTTCTTTTAAAGCCCATTCATAAGCTTTTGCTACAAATTCCCAGTTAATATGAGCATAGAATTTTTCTAAATACGCAGGACGCGCATTACGATGATCTACATAATAAGCATGCTCCCAAACATCCACAACAAGTAAAGGAACTTTATCTTCAGTGATAGGTGTAGCTGCATTTGAAGTACCCACAAATTCTAATTTTTGATTTTTAGTATTATAAACTAACCAAAACCAACCTGAACCAAAAACCCCTGTCGCACCTTTGATAAATTCAGCTTTGAAATTCTCTAAAGAACCAAATTCTTTTTCTAAAGCTGCTTGTAAATTAGCATCCATACTTTGGCATGAGCCACCACAGCCACAGCCTGTGATCGGTTTAATGCAATCAAAATAAAAATCATGATTATAAACTTGAGCAGCATTGTTAAATACTCCACCACTTGAACTTTTAATAATGCTTACAAGATCTTTACTTGCAAATTCAGTATCTTTGATAAGATTATTAAGATTTGTTACATAAGTATTGTGGTGTTTTCCATGATGATAACTAAAAGTTTCAGCACTTAAAAAATCACCAAAAGCATTGGTATCATAAGGTAATTTTCTTAATTCAAACATAATTTCTCCTTTAATTTAGTAGTTTGACAAAATATTGTAGCATAAAAATTATATAAAAAGACTAAGAAAGTCTTTAATTATTTCTTTAAATTTCCAAGACATTTTTTAAGAGAAAAAATTAAGAATTTTATGAAAATTATCTTTTTTAATACCTACAAAAACAAGATAAATATCTACAAGCTTCCAAATGCTAGCAACAACAAACATTAAAGCAAAAATGGCAAAATAATCTATAAAAATCGAATGGCTCTCATCTAACAATGCTATAAAAGCAGCAAAAGTAGCAAATAAAGGTATTATAAAAAAAGCTAATTTAATACAAGCTAACAAGATATCGCCCTTATAAAATCTATCAACCCCAAATAATCCCACAGTTATACTTAATACAAGGCCAACCAAAGGATTTTTAAGAGAGATAGCATAAAGAGCACTTAGATCTTTTTGGCTTTTTTTAATTCTTCCTCTAAGATAAATAGCCTTTCTTCGGGAATCTTATCTTTAAATATGAGCAATATCGTTTTATCTTGCTTCATTGTAAAACTTCAAAAATTTTTTTAAGATTATTTTGACAAATATCTTTCCATACCAAAAAATAATCCAAAATCACCCAAACACTTAGTATGAAAAATAAATTTATAAAAATCAGCATAGTGCTTTCATCATTTTTATCTTCTGCTATTATTAAACCTATAGAAACAAGTATTGCTGATATGATTTTAAGTATACCTAAAATTATATTGCCATTATAAATTCTATCTAAACCAGGAAGCAAAAAAGCAAATAAAAGTCCATATAGGGGATTTTTCAGTTTGGTAAATAAAAGCTTTTCTTTTTGTTCTTCGCTTGCTTTTTCTAAACTTTCCTTAAGAAAAATTAAAGAATCCTTTGGAATTTTATCTTTAAAATATAACAAGAAAAAATTGGTATCATGGCTCATTTGTTTATTAATCCTCATCATTCTAATAAAACAAAAAATTCTACAAATAAAATTCTTATAAGTTTATAAATCCATTTTTATGAAAAACAATAAAAATATTAAGCAAAAATCCTAAAGAACATCTATGATTGATTTCGGAAATATTAAAAAAGGATTTAAGTGGTGACCCATACGAGACTCGAACTCGTGTTACCGCCGTGAAAGGGCGATGTCCTAACCGCTAGACGAATGGGCCACTTTTAAAAGGAGTAAAAATAAAAACGAAGTTGAATTATATATTTTTTATTCTTAAAGTTTAATTAAATATAATCCACTGCTATAAATTTTTAATCATAATTTCATTAAAAAAATTAATTAAGAAATTTTTATTATAATTCTCAACTTTTACATCTTTCATAGGAGTTGTCATGGATTTTTATAGTCTTATTCTTTTATCCTGTGCACTAGCGATGGATGCTTTTGCTGTATCTTTATGTAAGGGATTTAGTGTTAAAAAATTGAATTTAAAACACTATATTATTACAGGAGTTTATTTTGGTGGTTTTCAAGCTTTAATGCCAGCTATTGGATATGCTATAGGCATCACTTTTGCATCTTTTATTGCAAGTATTGATCATTGGATAGCCTTTGTTTTACTTTCTTTAATTGGGCTAAAAATGATTAAAGAATCTTTTGAGAATGAAAATTGCGACACCAATTCAAATCAATTTGGATTTAAAATCATGTTTGCCTTAGCTGTAGCTACAAGTGTTGATGCCTTAGCTATAGGAGTTAGCTTTGCCTTTTTAGATGTTGATTTGTTTTTGGCATTATTTTTAATAGGCTCTATTACTTTTATCTTATGTGCTATTGCTTTAGAATTAGGCAATAAATTTGGCACTCGCTTTAGAAACAAAGCTGAATTTTTAGGGGGAGCTGTTTTGATAATCTTAGGGATAAAAATTTTAGTTGAGCATTTATTCTTTAGCTAAAAATTTATTTCTAAGTAACTCTAGGGCTTTAGAAAATTCCAAAGGAGTGCTTTGGAATTTTTTATTAAAAGTTCTTTGACGCTTGGCAAGCTGTGATGTATGTATACTAATCAAACTTTCAAGCTCTTTTAAAGAAATTTGATTTTCTAAATACTCTTTGCATTCCTTAAGCCCTATAGAATTTAATGCTTTAAGATTGTTATCAAAATTTGAAAAAAGCATTCTTGCTTCTTCTATAAGCCCATTATCAATCATTTCTTTTGTTCTTGCTTCTATGCGTTTTCTTAGAATTTCTCTATCCCATACAAGCTCATAAATTTCAATATCCTTAAGCACCCCATCTTTTTGTGTCTTTTTTAAAAAATCACTAGGAATTTCATTTGTACTTTCATAAATACTTAGCCATTTTTTAAGACGATAAGTATCATTTTTTTCTATTTTATAAGCCGGATCAATTTTTAATAAAAGAGCATAAATTTCATCATTACTTAAAGTGCTAGTCGTATCTTGAATTTTTTGACTTAAACCATCTATCATCGTTTTTAGATAAAAACCCGTTCCACCTACTATAATCAAAGGCAAATCATTTATAAGAGCAAATTCTTTTGCTTTTTGGTATTCTCTTATAAATAATTCTACATTAAAATGCTCATCAACACTTAATAAATTTACTCCAAAATAGTTTAAATTTGCAAGCTCATCTTTAGATGGCTTGGCATTGGCTATATTGATTTCTTTATAAACACAAAGACTATCAAGGCTTAAAACCACTGCATTAAATTCTTTAGCTAAGGCATTTGCTATATAAGTCTTTCCACTGGCAGTGGTTCCTATAAGTGCGATTTGAAAAAACATGTGATAATTTATCCTAAAATTTATGAAAATTTTAGTAAAATCATAGCAAAAAATATTTTAAAGTGAAAAACATGAACACAATTTGGAATAAATTTAAAGATATTTTGGAACTTGTGGTATTTAAGCATTCTATTTTTGCCTTGCCCTTTTTATTTTCATCTATGATAGTGGCTTCAAAACTCGTTAATGATAGCGCTTGGTTTGGTTTTAAGGCTTTGATTTTGGGTATTATTTGTGCTGTAAGTGCAAGAAATTTTGCTATGGCGACCAATCGTTTAATGGATGAAGATATCGATAAAGACAATCCTCGCTGTGCAAATCGCCCTAATGTCAGTGGAAAAATAGGACGCAAAAGCGTTTGGATTTTTATTATCCTTAATGCGATTATTTTTATATTGTGTTCTTATTTTATCAATACTTTGGCTTTTTATCTTTCTTTTCCTGTGCTTTTTGTATTGGCAATTTATTCTGCTTTTAAACGCTTTAGTTCTTTAGCGCATTTAGTTTTAGGATTTTGTTTAGGACTTGCACCTATTGCAGGCAGTGTGATAGTCATGGGTGAAATTCACATTTATAGTGTGATTTTATGCTTAGGGGTAACTTTTTGGACGGCTGGATTTGATTTGCTTTACTCTTTACAAGATATGGAGTATGATAAAAAAGTAGGACTTCATTCTATCCCTGCTAAATTTGGCTCTAAGGCGACTTTATTTATCTCGGCTTTTTGCCATGTATTAGCAGTATTATTTTGGCTACTTTTTGTTTGGCAGGTTTGGGGAGTAGCGCTTGGAAATATTGCATTATTTGGAGTGATTATCAGCGGTATTATTTTGGCTTTTGAACATAAAATTGTACATAAAAATTTTGCTCACATTGATAAAGCGTTTTTTACTTTAAATGGATATTTAAGTATAATATTTTTTATTTTTATTTGGGTTGATTTAGTATGGAAATAAGTCTTTTTAAGGCAGGATTTGAAGCTTCTTTAGAGTGTTGTGATATTGAAAATAACCATTTTTTACAAGAATATCTAAAATTAGGTGCCATTTCTCAACTTTCAAAATGGAAAAAACTCGCCTTGCGTGTGGATTTTGATGAGGGCGAGAAAATCATTTTCGATTTACTTTTGAGCTTAAAAGAAGATATTTTAAGACTTGAGGATTCTTTGGATAAAAATAAAGATCTTTTAGTACTCAAACAAAAAGGCGTGGTTGAATCTTTAAATTTTGAATATTTAAATTTTTTAGATGAGATTTTAGAAGAAGGAAAAGAGTATTACATAAGATTTGATCTTAATAATCAAAAAATGGCCATTTTTGCTAAAGCTCAAAATAAAAAATTAGCTCAAATTATCAAAATAAAACCCGAAGATAGAATAGCTTTTGATGCTTTCGTGGTTCAATTGCAAAGAGATATGATAAGAAATAAAAAGGACAAAAATGAGTAATGATGTGCTTTATTTAGTTTTTATGATCGTACTTTTGGTTGCAATATTAGCTTATATGAATATCAAAGATAAAGAAAGTAGTGCAAAAATAAACAAACTCCAAGGCGTGGTTGAAGATATTACAAAAGAACTTCATTATTTACGCAAAGAATTAGGCGTAAAAGATGAGGGCGATCAAGAGGAAGAGGACTATAAAATTACTCTATTGAAAGAAGAAATTCAAATCACGCTTGAAAAACAAATCAGTGCAAAAATTACCCCCGTTTTAAGAACTTTAAAAACCATGGAGCATATTATAGAAGATTTTCAAAATGAGCAACAAAATCGTATTTTAAATTTGGAACAAAAAGCACAAAGTATGACAAAATTAACACCAAATTATGATACCGAAGAGCAAAAAATTGTGGATTTATTTAAAGAGGGAAAAAGTATAGAGCAAATTGCAAAAGATTTGCGTATAGGCACTGGAAATGTTGAGCTTGTTTTAAAATTTAAACAACTTATCAAATAATCACTAGGAGAGGCAATGCTTATTGATCAGTTTGGCAGAAAGATTAATTATCTTAGAATATCAGTAACCCAAAGATGTAATTTTCGTTGTCTTTATTGTATGCCAAAAATTCCTTTTAATCATCAACCTAAAGAAAATTTACTGAGCTTTGAAGAGCTTTTTTTGTTTGTTAAAGTGGCTATTGATGAAGGGATCGAAAAAATTCGTATCACTGGAGGAGAGCCTTTACTGCGTAAAGATTTAAGTGTGTTTATAAAAATGATAAATGATTATAAAAAAGATCTTGATTTAGCCATTACAACGAATGGTTTTTTATTAAAAGATTTTGCTAAAGATCTTAAAGATGCTGGACTGAAGCGTTTAAATATCTCTCTTGATACCCTAGAAAGCAAAAAAGCAAAAATTCTCGCGCAAAAAGATGTTTTAGATAGTGTCTTAGCGGGGATTGATGAGGCCTTAAGCGTAGGTTTAAAAGTCAAGCTAAACACTGTTGTGTTAAAGGGTTTAAATGATGATGAGTTGATACCTCTTTTGGAATTTGCAAAATCTAAAAACATTCAAATTCGCTTTATTGAATTTATGGAAAATATACATGCTTATGGAAAATTACAAGGTCTAAAAAGAGATGAAATCATACAAATTCTAAGTCAAAAATATCAAGTAAAACTCATTAAAAAAGCTGAAAAAGCTCCTGTGAGTATTTATAGTGCGGATGGTTATGAATTTGGGATTATAGATCCACATAGCCATGAATTTTGTGATTCTTGCAACCGCATTCGCTTAAGCGCTGAAGGTTTACTTATACCTTGTCTTTATTTTGATGAGGCTTTAAGCATTAAAGAAGCAGTGAGAAAAGGTGATATTAACGCTGCTGCAAACATTTTACAAGAAGTATTACGCAATAAACCTGAAAAAAATAGATGGAGTGTGGTAGATAACGAAACTTCATCTCGCGCTTTTTATCAAACCGGAGGTTAAATTTGCAACTTGTTGAAAGTTTTTTAAGTATACAAGGAGAAGGCAAATATAGCGGAAAACTAGCCATTTTTATGCGTTTTGCAGGATGTAATTTTAATTGCTCAGGCTTTGGGGTAAAGCTTATTAAAAATGGAAAAACTCTTAAAGGTTGCGATACTATAAGGGCAGTTTTTACTAAAGAATTTAATGAAGAATATGAAATTTTAAATGCAAGTGAACTTTTTAAACGCGTGCTTGATTTAAAAAAAGATTTTAATCCTATTGTGGTGATTACTGGAGGAGAACCCTTAATCCATCATGAAAATCCAGAATTTATCGATTTTATCCAAGCTTTATTGAAAAATAATTTTGAAGTGCATTTTGAAAGCAATGGAAGCATAGAGCTTGATTTTGAAAAATATCCTTTTTATAAAGAATGTGTTTTTGCTCTAAGTGTCAAGCTTCAAAATAGCGGGATGGGTAAAGAAAAAAGATTAAATTTCAATGCCCTTAAAGGCTTTAAGCATTATGCTAAAGATAGCTTTTACAAATTTGTTTTAAATTCCAGTCAATTAGAAAGTTTGTCACTAGAAATTTTAGAAATTTTAGAAAAAGCGCCTAATGAAATTTTTTGTATGCCTATGGGAGAAAATGAGCAAAATTTAAAACAAAATGCTTTAAAAATAGCCGAGTTTTGTATTAAAAATGGTTATAATTATTCTGATAGAATCCATATTCGTCTTTGGAATGATAAAGAGGGTGTATGATTATAAGAAAATTATTTGAATTTGAAAATGCTCATATTGTTAGATTTTGTTCTTCAAGTCGTTGTAAAAGTAGTATTCATGGACATTCTTACAAGGTTGAGGTTTTACTTGAAAGCAAGTATTTAGATAATGCGGGAATGGTTTATGACTTTGGGCTTTTAAAAACCCATATGCGTCAAATTATTGACAGCTTTGATCATGCTATTACACTTTTTAATCAAGATGATGAATCTTATTTAAATGAAATGAAAAAATACTCGCAGCGCTGGATAAGCTTGCCTGTTAATGTCAGTGCTGAAAATTTTTGCCGTGTATTTTTTATTTTAATCGATGCTTTATTAAAACAAACCAAGATGATAAATGGCGAACAAGGTGTAAATTTGCAAAGCATTATAGTACATGAAACAAGAACAGGCTATGCACAAGGGTTTAAAGAAGATGCTTATAGTCCTACTATGCCAAAAATCACACTTGAAGATATAGAATTTTCACCTGCTATAAAAGCAGAATGGAATGATATAGAATTTTATGATAAGTTGAAAAATTTACACATTTTTACAAATCCTAAGGAGGTTTAATGGGTAAAAACTTAAGTATTTTAATAAGCTTATTTGCAGTTTTATTTTTAAACGCTTGTAGTGATGATAAAGAATTTAATCACAAAAACCAAAATACTACCGAAGAAATAGTACAAATTGAACAAAATGATGAAAAAACCGAATTTAGCGATACGAATTTGCCCTTACCGGTTGATGATGAGGCCAGTATCAGCGAAGACTATGATGTAAATCCAAGTGTTATTAATTCTTTATATAAACAAAAATGCGCTACTTGTCATGGAGAAAAAGGAGAAGTTAAAACCAAAAAAGGTATTGCAATTAAAAATTTAAGCAGTGAAAAATTTATTCAAAGACTTCAAAATTTAAAAGATGAAGCTCATAATTTCTTAACCCAAGAACAAAGAGAAAATTTAGCAAAATATATCAGCAAGGAGAAATAAATGGATAAAAGTTATGAATTTTTTTTAGCTCTACATCTTTATAGTCTTTATGCTAGTGGATTTTTAATGTTTTTTTATCTTGTCTTGACTCAAGGAAATTTTAAAACCGAATTTATATTTATCCGCAGAATCCGTTTGTTTTTACCTATATACTATGTTTTTTTAGCCTTGATGCTTTTTACAGGTTCTTTGCTTTTAGCGATTAAACAATTTCAAACACATTTAAATCTTTGGCTCATGATTTTTTCTTGGATTTTTATTTTTGCTTTAGCTATTTTTCATTTTATACAATTTAAAAAAGCTCGTAGATTAAGACGCTATATAACTTTTAGACGCATTAGTTTTATGATTTTATTTTGTGAACTTGTCCTTTTAATCTTACCTTTTTTAACAGGTAAATATTTATAAATGCAATTTTTATACCACAAGCAAGCAGGGGAAGAAATTTTAAAACTTAAGGGCGAAGAATTTGCTCACTTGAAAGCAAGAAGAATTAAAGAAAATGAAATTTTATCTTTAAGAAATTTAGAGGATGATTTTATTTATGAATATAAAATTTCAAATTTAGATCGTAATTCTTGTTTGCTTTATTTTTTACATAAGCATTTTAAGTCTCATCCACAAAGCGAACTTGATTTAGCCTTGGCGGTTATTGATACTAAAATTTTGGAAAAAACACTTCCTTTTTTAAATGAACTTGGAGTTAAAAAATTACACCTTGTTTTTACTGAATTTTCTCAAAGAAATTTTAAACTTGATTTTGAGAGATTAGAAAAAATCATCATTTCATCTTGTGAGCAGTGCGGAAGAAGTCACAAAATGCAAATTCAAAGCTATAAAAATATACAAGAATTTAGCAAGGTTTTTCCTGATGCTGTTTTGGTTGATTTTGAAGGTGAGGTAAAGGAATTTGATAAAACTCGACTTTATTTTATAGGTCCAGAGGGTGGATTTAGCCCCAAAGAAAAACAAATGTTTAAAGAAAAAATTTGCCTTAAAGTTCCTAATATTTTGAGAAGTCAAAGTGCTGCCATTGCAGTGGCTGCAAAAATATTGCTTTAATTTTACTTAAATTAATGTTTTTTTTATATTAAATTTAATATAATCACCGCTTATTGTTTTAATTTTAAGGAAAAAGCTATGAAAAAAGAAATTCATCCAGAATATGTAGAATGCAAAGTTAGCTGCGCTTGTGGCAATACTTTTGTTACTAAATCAAACAAAAGTGAGTTAAGAGTTGATATTTGTTCAAGCTGCCATCCTTTCTTCACAGGTAGCGAAAAAATCGTAGATGCAGCAGGTCGTGTAGAGAAATTTAAGAAAAAATACGCAATGCAATAATTATGCTTTATTTTATTCCTACACCCATAGGAAATTTAAGCGATATTTCTTTTCGTGCTTTAGAGCTTTTAAAGACTTGCGATATTTTTTTTTGTGAAGATACAAGGGTAAGCAAGTCTTTACTTTCTTTACTTTCTTCTAAATTTGAAATCGATTTTGGAGATAAAAAATTTATATCTTTTCACACCCACAATGAAAAAAAAGTTTTAGAAAATTTAGACTTGGAATTTTTTAATCAAGACATTGCTTTTTTGAGTGATGCGGGTATGCCAGGGATTAGTGATCCTGGGCAATTTTTAATTGATTTTGCTTTAGAAAATGATATCCAATTTGAAGTTTTACCCGGTGCTAATGCAGCTTTGGTGGCACTTGTAAGCTCGGCTTTGTGCGAAAAAGAATTTATTTTTATGGGTTTTTTAGCCAATAAAGGCAAAGAACGCCAAAAAGATATCCAAAAAATACTCAATCATCCTTATCCTAGTGTTATTTACGAATCTCCTAAACGCATTTTGTCTTTAATAGAACAAATAGCTATTTTAGATAGTCAAAGAGAAGTTTTTGTGATTAAAGAAATTTCTAAAAAATTTGAAGCCAAATTTAAAGGCAAGGCTATAGATCTTTTTAATGAATTAAAACAGGTAAATTTAAAGGGTGAGTGGGTTGTTGTGTTGGCTAAAAATGATAAAGATAACATTAGTCATTCCTTGTGTGAAAATGATATTTTAGAACTTGAAATACCTTTAAAAACAAAAAGCAAGCTTTTGGCAAAGATGAATGGAAAAAATCCAAAAGAAATTTATCAAAAACTGCTTTTAAGTCAAAGTTAGGTAAAATTTAGAATGATAGTTTATGGAAAACAGATATTTTTTTATATTTTAGAACGACATAAAGAGCTTATAAATGAGCTTTATTTAGCTAAAGAGTGCGACAAAGAAACTTTTAAAAAAATTGCTAGTTCAGGCTTTAAGATCAAAAAACTTGATTTTAAAACAGCCCAAGCTTATGCTAAAGGTGGAAATCATCAAGGTTTTTTACTAGATATTAAAGAGTATGAATTTAAAGATTTGCACACTCTTAAAAAGGGTGAATTTATAGCTATTCTTTATGGTATCAGTGATGTTGGAAATATAGGAGCTATCGTAAGAACAGCTTATGCTTTAGGAGTGGATGGACTTATTTTTATCGGCGAAAGACTCGCGATGGAAGGCGTTATCCGCACGAGCAGTGGAGCGGCGCTAGATCTTGAAATTGCTTTAAATAATGATATTTTTACCGTTTTAAATGAGCTTAAACAAGTAGGATTTAAGCTTTTTGCTAGTGCAAGTGGAGGTAAACAAATTCATCATTATAAAGTCGATAAGGGTAAAAAAGCTTTGATTTTAGGAAGTGAAGGTTTGGGATTAAGTGCTAAAATAATAAAAAAATGCGATGAATGTGTAGGCATAGAAATGAAAAATAATTTCGACAGCCTTAATGTCAGTGTAGCTTTTGCAATACTTTGTGATAGGATGATAAATGCTTAATTGGAAAAAAATTGAAGATTTAAATTTAAAAGAAGTTGCTGCTAGAACAAAAATCGAATTGGAATTTTTAGAAGCTTTAGTTAAAAAGGATTTTGCCACCTTAAATCGTTTTAATGTCCGTGGTTTCGTAAAAATTTTAAGTCGTGAATACGAACTTGATTTTACGGATTTTAATGAAGAATTTGAAACCTATCTCAATGAAAATAATCTTAACGATACAACCACCAAGCCTAAGATGATAACCCCTAAATTAGATGCTTATAGCCAAAAGTCAACTAGTTTTGTATCTTTTATAATTATAGTTATAATTATAGCACTTATAGGTTTTGGGATTTATTATTTTGATTATATTAAATCTTTTTTTCAAAAGGATCAAAACAACTCAAGTGCGGCCGTTGTAGATATTATCGGAAAAGCACAATCTAATCTAAAAGCTTTAGAAAATAATGTAGTTGTGATTGACAATCAAGCTGAAGAAAATGAAACAGAAGCCAATTTAACTCAAATACAAAATACAGAACTTAACAATACAAAAGAAGAAATAAAACAAATTTCTACCACACCAAATAATACAAATGCCAATGAAGAAAATTTAAGCACAAATGATTCTTTAGCAACAACAAATCAAGAAGTTGCAGAAGTCTCAAAAGCTCTCAATAAAGAAGCTCATTTTAAAGCTTCGGGTAAAATTTGGATAGGTTTGATTGATTTATCAAATTATAGAAAAACTAGTCTTGTAAAAGAAAATGATTTTAATCTTTCTTTAGAAGTAAATCGTTTGGTTTTAACAGGAGCTGCGGCTTTAAGTGTTTTTGATGAAAATGGAAAAGAACAAAAATTTCCTGCAGGAAATTCAAAGCGCTTTTTGATTAAAGATGGAAAAATTACAAGTATTTCGGCGGCTGAATTTATGAAGTTAAATAAAGGTAAAGAATGGTAAAAAAAATCTTTATTTTTTTATTTTTAGCTAATTCTGTTTTTGCTGTTTCTAGTTTAGAGCTAGTGAAAAATTTAGTTGCTAATCCTTCTAAAGATTCTCAATTGCGTCTTTTGTTTCCTAGCTCCAGCTATATGGATAATAAAGGCAATCCAGACATAGCTAAAATTTCAAGAATTTTAAAAACCAATTCTTTAATCAACCTAACTCTACCAGAGCCTCGAACTTTAAAGCTTAATTTTAAAGCTAAAGCAGATTCTGTTGTATTTTTTAAGATTTTAACTGACGCACTTACAAATCTTGGATATATATATTTTATTCCTACGGATATGATTTTACGCGATGGCAATATAGACTATACCATACAAGTAGAATCTCAATACATTTTAGATCCAGGTGCCTTATACGCTCTTTTAAAAGATAATTCAGTTTATATAGACAATATCAAGCGCATAGGTACTTATGACTATGAGTATGATTTAAATTTTGAAAATGCTCAGCTTAATACTAATATTGATTTAAAACTTAATTCCACACAAGCTTTAGAAAGACCGCTTAAAGATTATGTATTTACTCTTCAAGGGGCTTCAAATTTGATGATTGATGCTCATGATGCTGATTTTTGGTTTCCTAAAGTGTTATTTTTAGATAAAAATTTAAATCTTATTAAAGCAGTCAAGAGTCAAGCTCAAAATAATCATTTTTCAGAGCTTATTCCAAGCGGTGCAGTTTATGCAATTGTAAGTGATATGTATAGTTTAGACAATATCCGAAGAGGTTTAAAAATCACCCTAAAAAAATAAAAAGGAAGAGAAATGTTTGATGAAATTCGTTTCAATACCATAGAAAGGCTTCCAAATTATGTTTTTGCAGAAGTAAATGCGATCAAAATGGCAGCAAGGCGTGCTAGAAAGGATATCATCGATTTTTCTATGGGAAATCCCGATGGTAAAACCCCTCAACATATCATTGATAAACTTTGTGAAAGTGCCAATAAAGACAAAACTTCGGGGTATTCTACCTCTATGGGGATTTATAAACTTCGCCTAGCTATTTGCAATTGGTATAAAAGAAAATACGGAGTAAATTTAGATCCTGAAAGTGAAGTAGTAGCGACTATGGGCTCTAAAGAGGGTTTTGTCAATTTAGCAAGAGCGATTATCAATCCAGGAGATGTGGCTATAGTGCCAGCTCCAGCTTATCCTATCCATACTCAAGCTTTTATCATAGCAGGAGGAAATGTAGCTAAAATGCCTCTTAAATATAATGAAAAATTTGAGCTTGATGAAAACAAATTCTTTGAAGATTTGGATAAAACCCTGCATGAAAGCATTCCGCGTCCAAAATATGTAGTGGTTAATTTTCCACACAATCCAACAACGGTAACTTGTGAAAAAAGTTTTTATGAAAGATTGGTTGCAACTGCAAAAAAAGAGCGATTTTATATTATTTCTGATATCGCTTATGCGGATTTAACTTATGATGATTATAAAACCCCTTCTATTTTAGAAGTAGAGGGCGCAAAAGATGTTGCTGTAGAAACCTACACTCTTTCAAAATCTTACAATATGGCAGGTTGGCGTGTGGGATTTACAGTTGGAAATAAACGCTTAGTAGCTGCTCTTAAAAAGATAAAATCATGGTTTGATTATGGTATGTATACTCCTATACAAGTAGCTGCTACTATAGCTTTAGATGGGGATCAAAGTTGTGTAGATGAAATTCGTGCTACTTATGATAAAAGAATGCATATCTTGCTAGAAGCATTTGAAAATGCGGGTTGGAAACTTCACAAACCAAGAGCTAGTATGTTTGTTTGGGCAAAACTGCCTGAAAGTAAAATGTATTTAAAAAGCTTGGAATTTTCTAAACAACTTTTGCAGCACGCAGAAGTAGCTGTGAGTCCAGGTATTGGTTTTGGTGAAGCTGGAGATGAGTATGTAAGAATTGCTTTAATAGAAAATGAAAACCGCATTCGTCAAGCTGCACGCAATATTAAAAAATACTTGAAAGAAGAATAAAATGAAGGTTGCTATTTTAGGATATGGGGTTGTAGGGAGTGCTGTTGCTCGTGTTTTAATTCAAAATAAAGAAATCATTCGTGCAAGATGCGGACAAGATATCATTCCTGTTGTTGCTCTTGCTAAAAGCCAAAAAGAAAATACCCTGATTCCTATCGTTACAAATGTAGATGAAATTTTGCAACGAGATGATATAGATGTTTTTGTGGAATTAATGGGTGGGGTTGAAACACCTTTTAAAATTATCAGTGAAATTCTTAAAAAAAATAAGCCTGTAGTCACTGCAAACAAAGCTATGCTTGCTTATCATCGCTATGAGCTTGAAGAGTTAGCTAAAAATACAACTTTTGGCTATGAAGCAAGTGTTGCGGGCGGAATTCCTATTATCAAAGCTTTAAAAGAAGGACTAAGCGCAAATAATATCTTGAGTATTGAAGGTATACTCAATGGCACGAGCAATTATATTTTAAGCGCTATGAATAGCAAGGGTTTAAATTTTGATGATGTGCTAAAAAAAGCGCAAGAACTTGGTTATGCAGAGGCAGATCCGACCTTTGATATAGAAGGGCAAGATGCTGCGCACAAGCTTTTGATTTTAGCAAGCATTGCTTATGGTTTACGCGCTAAACCTGAAGATATTTTAATCGAAGGTATCAGTAAAATTTCTGCTGAAGATATGTATTTTGCAAAAGAATTTGACTTTACTATCAAGCTTTTAGGCATAGCTAAAGCCCAAAATTCCATAGTAGAATTAAGAGTGCATCCTACTATGATCAGTAAAGATAAAATGATAGCAAAAGTCGATGGGGTGATGAATGCTATTAGCATAGTCAGTGATATACTTGGCGAAAGTCTTTATTATGGAGTAGGTGCAGGAGGAAATGCTACAGCAAGTGCTGTTATCGCTGATCTTATGGATATAGCAAGAAATGAACCCAAGGGTCCTATGATGGGCTTTGAAAATAATTTAAATTTTAAACTTTTAAATAGAGATGAAATTTATACAAAATATTATTTAAGATTAAAAGTAGAAGATAAAACAGGAGTTTTATCTAAAATTACTCAATTTATGAGCGAAAATAATATTTCGATAGACAGCTTTTTGCAAAAACCAAAACAGGGTGAAACTTACAGCACTTTATTTTTTACCACTCATCATACCTTTGAAAAAAGTATTCAAAATTTACTTTCTATCTTGGAAAAACAAGATTTTATCAAGGCTAAGCCTTTTATGATGCGCATAGAAGAATAATGGGATTTGCATCATATCTTAGTGGAATTTTAGGCGAAGATAAGGCTTGTGAATTTTTAAAAAAACAAAAATTTGAAATTTTAAAGCGTAATTTTCGTTCAAAATTTGGCGAGATTGATATCATTGCGAAAAAAGATGGAATTTTACATTTTATCGAGGTTAAATTTACTCAAAATAATTATGAAGTTTCTGAACGCTTAAATGTTAAAAAATATGAAAAAATTTTAAAAACTATAGAATTTTATGGATTAAAACATGGGATTTTAGATGATTTTCAAATGGATCTTATCTGTATTAGTGATGATATGATACAATTTTTTGAAAATATCAGTTTTTAAGCTAATATTTAAAAAAATAAAATACAATTACAAAAATTAGTGAAAGGAAAAATTATGGGAAAATATATCGAATTAACAAGTGATAATTTTGCACAAGCAAAAGAAGGTGTTGCTTTAGTTGATTTTTGGGCTCCATGGTGTGGACCTTGCAGAATGCTTGCTCCAGTAATTGATGAACTTGCGAATGACTTTGACGGTAAAGCAAAAATTTGTAAAGTAAATACAGATGAGCAAGGCGATTTAGCAGCTGAATTTGGCGTTCGCTCTATCCCTACTCTTATCTTCTTTAAAAATGGTGAAGTGGTAGATCAATTAGTTGGTGCTCAATCAAAACAAGCAATCAGCGATAAATTAAATTCTTTACTATAAAAATCTTCAAGGCTAGTTTTACTAGCCTTTTATTCAAAAATTTCAAATTTATACTAAATAATAATTTTTATTAACTACTATTAAGAATAATTTGTATATCATTCTTAATAAAATTCAAATTACAAAGGAAAAAGAATGTTAGATGTAGCAATTATAGGTGGAGGACCTGCAGGACTTAGTGCTGGACTTTACACAACTAGGGGTGGTCTTAAAAATGTAGTAATGTTTGAAAAAGGGATGCCAGGAGGGCAAATTACTTCTAGTTCGGAAATTGAAAATTATCCAGGTGTTGCACAAGTTATGGATGGAATTTCTTTTATGGCACCTTGGAGTGAGCAATGTATGCGTTTTGGCTTAAAGCATGAAATGGTAGGTGTAGAACAAATTTCAAAAAATGAAGATGGAAGTTTTACCATTAGACTAGAGGGCGGTAAAACAGAACTTGCAAAAGCAGTGATAGTTTGCACTGGTTCTGCTCCAAAAAGAGCAGGTTTTAAAGGTGAGGATGAATTTTTTGGCAAGGGTGTAAGCACTTGTGCAACTTGTGATGGTTTTTTCTATAAAAATAAAGAAGTAGCGGTTTTAGGTGGTGGTGATACTGCTTTAGAAGAAGCATTATATCTAGCCAATATTTGCTCTAAAGTTTATCTAATCCACCGTAGGGACGAATTTAGAGCTGCGCCTTCTACAGTAGAAAAAGTGAAGAAAAATGAAAAAATCGAACTTATCACTAGTGCAAGCATAGATGAAGTATATGGTGATAAAATGGGTGTTACAGGCGTGAAAGTAAAATTAAAAGATGGTAGCATTAGAGATTTAAATGTGCCAGGAATTTTCACCTTTGTGGGACTTAATGTAAGAAATGAAATTTTAAAACAAGACGATGGTAAGTTTTTGTGCAATATGGAAGAAGGCGGGCAAGTAAGTGTCAATCTTAAAATGCAAACTAATGTTCCTGGGCTTTTTGCAGCAGGAGATCTTAGAAAAGATGCTCCAAAACAAGTTATTTGTGCCGCAGGCGATGGAGCCGTAGCAGCGCTTAGTGCTATGGCTTATATAGAAAGCTTGCATTAATCTAGGAATTTGTCCTAGATTTTTTAAGACTTAAAACAATCTAAATAAAGAAGAACTTATAATTTTGATCTTATTTAATCTTTGGGATAAAAGAGATATTATTATAAGTTCTTTAGATCTTTAATTAAGCTCCTATAACTCCACCATCAAGTTTTCTTATCATTACTATACTTGATCTTGGTGTTTTTCCATAAGGAAAAGTACTACCCTTAAGTCCTTCTCCTGGATGTTGTATACCTACAAACATAGTAGTATAATCCTCATCAAAAGCAATTCCTGTTATCTCACAAGCTATAGGCCCTGTTAAAAAGCGTTTGATTTCACCTGTTTTTGGATTGGCCGCTAGCATACAATTATTTCCCATTCCCGCATATTCGCCTTTATTAGAATAAGAACCATCTGTTTGTATCCAAAGTCTTCCATCTCTATCAAATTTAAGTCCATCAGGAGAATTAAATTTATTTTCACTAGTGATATTATTTGACCCTTTGTTTAAACCTTTTTGATTATCAGGATTGCCCACAAGAGTAAAAATTTCCCAAGTAAATTCATCATCCTTGTGTGAATTTTTTGGTATCCATTTTAAAATTTGCCCATAAAGATTTTTTGTTCTAGGATTAGCTGCATTAGCTTGTGTACGGTTTTTGTTATTGGTTAAAGTAGCAAAAACTTCCCTAGAGCCACTTTCTTTATGGCTTGCTATCCACTCGCATCTATCCATAGGAGTTGCACCCACTACACTTGCAGCAAGGCGGGTATTGATAAGTATATCAGCTTGTGATTTAAATCCTTTACTTTCATCTAAGCCGTTTTTACCATACTCTAAAGCTATCCATTTTCCACTGCCTCTAAAATCCCCTACATTGCCATTAAATTGGCCTACATACAAAGTTCCTTCATCTAAAATTTTACTTGTATCTCCACCTTTTACATATTTGTGCTTGCTAACAAATTTATAAATAAACTCATCGATTTCATCATCGCCCATATAAACGATAACCAAACCATCTTTTTCTACTATAAATTCTGCGTTTTCATGTTTAAAGCGACCTAAGGCTGTTCTTTTAATTGGAGTGCTTTTTGCATCAAAAGGATTGATTTCTACTATCCAACCAAAACGATTTGCTTCATCTAAATTTTTAGCTAGATCAAATCTTTCGTCAAATTTTTCCCAGCCGTATTCGCTTTTTGTTTTAAAGCCATATCGCTTAAAATTTTCATCAAATTTTAAATTTTCATCAGAACTTCCAAAATAATCATCAAAATTTTCTTCACAGCTAATATAAGTTCCCCAAGGAGTTTGGCCATTTGCACAGTTTGCAAAAGTTCCATAAGCAAATTTTTTATCTTTTAAAACTTCTTTTTTAGCTGCTCCGCTTACTTCCATTTTAGTATTTGCATCAATTCTACGATTGTATTTAGAATCCAAAACTACAGCCCATTCATTACCCTTTTTTTGAATTTCTAATACACTTACACCCACACTTGCTTGCTCATATAAAACATTTTCTTTGCTCAAGTTTTTACCCTGATGATTAAACATAATTTCAGGATTAATGTATTCATTATTTATGGCTAAAATTCCTCTATTTTTTGAAAGTGAAAAAAAACTCATACCATCATTATTATCTCCAAAAACAAAGCGAGCATTATCCACTGCATTCATATCGATATTTTTACTTTCATCATAGGCTTTTGCTTTGCTAAAAAGTGGATCTCCCCACGATATCAAAACTTTAGCCTCGTAGCCCTCAGGCACTATGACTTCATCTTTTGTGCTTGCACTTACAGCTTTAAAACCTAACAACTCTTTATCCTTAAGTACCGCAGCACTTAAATTTGAACCTCCAAAAAAAGCCACCATAGAACCTAAAGCTGAACCTTTTAAAAATACTCTTCTTTGCATTTGTTTTCTACTCCGTATTGAAATTAAAACAATGAAAGTATAGAAATGTTTGGAAACTTTTTAGAAACTTTCAAATAAGTAAGATAAGAAATATATAAGAAGAATTTGTAAATAAATTTCATCAACACCCAACCTATCTAGGTATTGGTGAATAATGAATTAAAGATATCAATGAGTAATAAATAAAAGTATCAACAAATCAAAATCTTTAGATTGATACTTGCATATCAATCTAAATTGTATATATTAGCCAACATATAAACTAATATGTAAAATCAATATTTCATATTAGTTTAATCAAAACCTTTTC